>CAYSWF010000008.1:6803-12260 GCA_964434765.1 uncultured Candidatus Saccharibacteria bacterium | reverse complement strand
TGGCGCGCTATATTTTGGGATAGCTCGTAATGATCCGGAGGCGCACTTTGCCTATCGGGCAGACTTAACTGAAGTGGCGCGGTGGCTGAATTCGAAGCAGGGAAGGCCATACTTAGTACTGGATAAATTTTCGTTGCAGACGGTACATTTTTTGACTAGCGTGGCGGCCCACGAGCACACGGTGGGAGACGAGGAGCACCCGGATGAACGGTGGCACAAGTGGCGGCAGGTTGATCCGGAGGCAAGCCGTTTAATAGGTCTGGAGCCGGGCGAGACCATGGTGTTTACGCAGTCGACGATAGCAGACGCTGATCGTTATCAAGAAATGAATCCAGAGGTGCAGCTAGTGGAACGCAAGGTGAATCGGTTTGGCCAGGAGGTCATGAGAGTTTATGGACCCAAAAGAGGTAGTTGACCGCCATTTGGAGCAATATATCTTTGATACGATCAGGTATTTCGATATTTTTGAGATGCCAGTGACGGCCACGCAGATTTGGCGGTCGCTGGTGGTTACCCGCTCGGGCACGGGAGTGCGCTGGCAGGGCCAGCGCGTGGTGTCGCTGCGGCAGTTAAGGGAGACGTTACAGAAGTCGAGATGGCTGAAAGAGAGGGTAGAGAATTGTTGGGGATATTATTGTTTGCGGGGGGCGGTGAGTGACAACAGCGGAGGACAGGAGTATGTGCGCCGGCGGCTAGGGCGCCATATTTTGGCGCAGCATAAATGGAAGATCGCGCGGCGGGTGGTGCGATTGCTTGCTCCGGCGCCGTTTGTGCGCATGATTGGAGTAACGGGGTCTCTGGCCTTGGGGCATACCCGGCCGGCCAGCGACCTTGACTTGTTTATAATTGTCCGGCGAGGAAGAATTTGGACAGCGCGATTGTGGCTACTGTTAGTTACGCAACTGACGGGGCGGCGGCGCAAGCACTGGAACGAGGAGGCGCCGGATAAGATTTGTCTGAATCACTATATTGTTGATAGCTCGCTGACGATGGCAGCGGAAATACGTAATTTATATACAGCGGTATTATATACGCGGGTGATTCCTCTGACGGGCTTGAGCATGTATCGGCGCTGGATCGCTGCTAACGGGCAATGGATGCGTCGCTGGCTGATGTATCCGGCGGCTCCGATTCTGGCTTGGCGGAAGGCGGTGCGAACGCCACGCCTGGCGCGGTTGATGCAGCACGGGGTGGAGAGCTTATTATTGGAGCCAATGGGCGGGGGGTTAGAATGGGCGGCGGAGAAGGTGCAGCGACGGACTATGTTGCTGCACGCGGATCCAGGCCGGGCCGGGCGGGTGGTGGTTTCAGACACAGAACTGGCCTTTCATCCTGATTCGAAGGAGTCACAAGTTTTGCGGCGATTTGCGGAGGAATATGGGCAGGGACGGTTGCTGTAAAGAAACCCATTGACAAATTAGCAGTCTAGGTAGTAGAGTGCTAATTAGCGCAGGTGATTGTTTTAAGACTTGCGTTTATTGTCGGGATCTTATATATAGAAAGGTTCTGATATTTATCCTTAAAAGTTAAGTAAAAACTTGAAAAACCATGAAAATTGAGCCCTTATACGACAAAGTAGTTATTAAGCCTCTGGCTGAAGAGGAAGTGACAGCTTCTGGCATAGTTTTGCCGGAAACGGTGGACAAGGAGAAACCAATGCAGGGAACCGTGGTGGCGGTTGGTGAAGGCAGGCGCACAGTGCGGGGGCAGATAACGCCGCTGAAAGTTAAGGTTGGTGACAAAGTCCTGTTTACCAAGTACGCGCCTGACGAAGTGGAGATAGACGATGAGGAGTATCTAGTTATCGAGGAGGATAAAATTCTGGGGATAATTAGGGATTAGTAATTAGTAACTAGTAATAAGTAATTATTAAAAGACTTATGGCAAAACAAATTTCATTTGACGAAGAAGCGCGTGAGCACTTGCGGTCTGGCGTTGACCAGCTGGCTAACGTGGTGAAGGTGACGCTGGGTCCCAAGGGACGCAATGTGGTGCTCGACAAAGGATTTGGCGCACCGGTTATCACCAATGACGGCGTGACCATCGCCAAGGAGATAGAGTTACCTGACAAGTACGAAAATATCGGCGTGGAGCTAGTTAAGCAGGTGGCCGAGAAGACTAACGACGTGGCCGGAGATGGCACAACGACAGCCACCTTGCTGGCGCAGAGCATGTATAAGGAAGGATTAAAGAACTTGGCAGCCGGAGCTAACCCGATGGTGCTGCGTCGGGGTATTGAGCACGCTACCAAGATAGCAGTTGATTCGCTGGCAGCGCAGAAGCGTGAGGTGGCGGGTCGTGAGGAGATTGCACAGGTAGCCACTATATCGGCTCAAGACGAGGAGGTAGGAAAACTCATTTCTGACGTGATGGAAAAAGTGACCAAAGACGGAGTAATTACGGTTGAGGAGTCACAGACGCTGGGGTTAGAGTCGGAGATTGTGGAAGGTATGCAGTTTGATAAGGGATACATTAGCCCGTACATGGTGACCAGTACCGAGAAGATGGAGGCGGAGCTTAGGGACCCGCGTGTTCTTATTACTGATAAAAAGATATCGACTATTTCTGACTTACTGCCGTTGTTGGAAAAGCTGATGCAGACAGGCAAGAAGGAGTTGATTATTATTGCTGAAGACGTGGAAGGCGAGGCGCTGGCTACGATTGTGGTTAATAAGATTCGCGGCACTTTCAACGCCTTGGCAGTGAAGGCGCCAGGTTTTGGCGATCGCCGCAAGGAGATGTTGCAGGATATAGCGACAGTGACGGGGGCCCGGGTGATCTCGGAAGAGGTGGGTCTTAAATTAGAAAACGCCGATGTGTCAATGTTGGGCCGAGCGGACAGAGTGATTGCCACTAAAGACGAGACAACTATTGTTGGTGGCAAGGGTAAGCAGGAAGATATTGATGCCAGGGTTAAACAGATTAAACAAGCTATTGAGCGCGAGACTTCAGATTTTGACAAAGAGAAACTACAAGAGCGTTTGGCTAAACTGGCTTCAGGAGTAGCTGTTATCCGGGTGGGAGCGGCTACGGAAACCGAACAGAAAGAGCGGCAGCACCGGGTAGAGGATGCCGTGTCGGCTACCAAGGCGGCGGTGGAAGAGGGTATTGTGCCGGGGGGCGGACTAGCACTGTTGGTGGCGGCGGATAAAATCGCTAAGGAACTGGCCAGCGAGGAGAAAAAGCGCCATGACAGTGGCCGGCGTGACTTCATGACTGGCATGAGTGTGGTGATGAGAGCTTTGGAAGAGCCGGCGCGGCAGATTGTGATAAATGCCGGCCGAGAAGGGTCGGTAGTAGTGGAGGAAATTCGCAGGCAAGACTTCAAGGTTGGTTACGATGCCGAGAATCATGTTTATGTGGACATGTTCGAGGCGGGTATTGTGGATCCGAAGATGGTTACCCGCTCGGCGTTGCAGAACGCAGCTTCCATTGCTTCCATTATGTTGACGACGGAAGCGGCGGTGGTCGACTTGCCGGAGGAGAAGGAAGGAGCCGGCGCGCCAGGCGGTGGTATGGGTGGCATGGGCGGCATGATGTAGAGCTAGACCTGATTGTTTATCTAAGCGGACAGCAAAGCTCTCGTTTAATCGGGAGCTTTGTTGGTATATGATGTAGGTATAAATGACCAATGCCTAATGCCCAATGTCCAAAATGAGGTGGTTGATGTGGACGAGAGTAAGATGCTCGCGGCGCTGTCATACGTGGGTGTGTTGGTGTTGGTACCGCTGCTTATGGGGAGGAGTGACTCCTTTGTCCGCTGGCACGCCAAGCAGGGACTGGTGTTACTGATTGGTATGGTCATTGCCCTACTGGCCGTGGTTTGGGTGCCCGTGGTAGGCAACGTATTATTTTTGGTCCTGTTGATTGTCTCTGTTATCGGTTTAGTGCAGGCATTACTGGGGCGGCGTTGGAAGATTCCGATTATTGGGCAAGTGGCAGACAGCTTTCGGATTTAATGGTTCGACAAGCTCACCATAATGGAGGAGACTGTGGGGAGGACTAAAATCGTTGCGACTGTCGGGCCGGCGTCGGCGGGCCGGTCGGTGTTGCGCGACATGATTATTGCCGGCATGGACGTGGCGCGCATTAACTTTTCGCACGGTACGGCCGATATGAATGTTGACCTAATGGGCGCGGTACGAGAGGCGGCTAAGGCAGAAGGCGTGCCGGTCGCAATTATGCAGGATTTACCAGGCCCTAAGTTGCGGGTGGGAGAGTTGCCGGCCGGGGGGTTGGTACTGGTGGAGGGTTTAAGAGCTACATTGCTGGCAGGGGCGGAGAATATGGAAGGCGACGCCGTGCCTGTTCCTTACCAACGATTAGCCAGAGAGGTTAAGCCAGGTGACCGTATTTTGCTGAACGATGAGTTGTTGGAGCTTGAAGTTACATCGGTCAGGGGGCGGCGGATTCACACTAAAGTTTTATTGGGGGGGAAGCTCTTGTCAAATCAGGGATTAACGGTGCCGTCGGCGTCTCTGTCGCTGGAGTCGTTGACCGAGAAGGATGAGGTGGACTTGTCGCTAGGCCTTAAACACGGTGTTGATTTCGTGGCCATGTCTTTTGTGCGGACAGGGGAGGACGTTAGGAGCTTAAGACAGAAAATTGCTGCTGGGCTGCCGGATGGTGCAGACCCTCCAGTGGTGGTGGCCAAGATTGAAAAGCACGAGGCGCTGGAGAATTTTGAGGCGATTCTTAAAGAGGCTGACGCTGTAATGATCGCGCGGGGTGATCTGGGCCTGGCGATCTCACCGGGTAGTGTGCCGCTGGTACAAAAGGAATTAGTGGCTAAGTGCTTGGTGGCGGGTAAGCCGGTGATGGTGGCGACACAGATGCTGTCGTCTATGACAGTGCGGCCAAGGCCGACGCGGGCAGAGGTGTCGGACGTGGCTAACGCGGTCATTGATCACGCCGATGCGGTGGTGCTGACAGAGGAGACAGCGCTCGGTCGTTACCCGGTGCGCAGTGTGCGAGTAATGTCGGATATAATTGATCGTACGGAGGAGTCGCCACTGGACAATTTGATGCCGCATCGAGAGGCTAGGGGCGAACCGGTACCGCAAGCGGTGGCGGCCGCGGCGGTGGAGCTAGCCCGACATGTGGAGGCGCGGGCGTTGCTGGTGACAACTCACTCGGGGTACTCGGCGCGGGCGGTGGCGCGATTCCGGCCGGAGACACGGGTGTTTGCCGCCACGGATAATCCGCGGGTGCAGCGGCAGCTGATGCTTAGCTGGGGAATTGCGCCTGTGTACGTGGAGGGGTACGAAGAGCCGGAGCGCATGGTAGGTAGGATGCTTACTATATTACATGATCGATATAGCATACCGCCTGGCAGCCGCGTTGTTGTGGTATCGGGGCTGAAGCGGGAAGAAGGGTATGATAGTGCGGTGAGGGTAGTGGAAGTCTAGTGACCCGCCTTCGCCAAGGCTTCGGCGGGTTTGTTTTTCGCCAATCTTG
>CAYSWF010000008.1:0-6793 GCA_964434765.1 uncultured Candidatus Saccharibacteria bacterium | reverse complement strand
AAAAATGTGGCCAAGTGATTCCAGATGACTGGTCGGGAGCCAGGGCGTGTGTTGCCTCGTGTGCTCGGCGTTCAAGTGTCGGTAAAAGTACACGGTGCAGCTATTGTCGTGGGTAACAATAACAGCGTCAAAATACCTGATGTGCCTCCTTGCTTCAGACTTGTCAGGAACTATAGCGATGTTGTTCATGGTATAAACCTATCTGGAGGCTTGGTAAAGCAAGGTACAGGAGACTTGCCTACCATATATTATTTGTATATGTTTGTCAATAGGAGAGGTGTCCGAGCGGTTCAAGGAACTGGTCTTGAAAACCAGCAGGCGCGAAAGCGTCTCGTGGGTTCGAATCCCACCCTCTCCGCCTTCGCCTCGCCGAAGCCCCGCCTTGGCGGGGCGAAGGCGGGCTTCGCCCACCTTAAATCCGGCGAGGCTACGGCGAGACAGAGTCCGCCAAAGGCGGGGCTTCGGTGGACACAGTCCACCAAAGAAGACCGCGAAGGAGGGCTCGATTGTTTATGCTATTATATTATTATGACGGGGTAAGATGAACTGCCCGCCGCGAACATTCCAAACTGTCAAAGAACCTGAAAACAGATTAGCCCGAACCATTTTGTAAGGGCGAAAGAAATTTTTTTATGCTAAAAAATATTTTACAGCTAGTCCTTATCATGCTATGCTTTTGCCGGAGCAAGAGGAGAAATAAAGGTCGACCTGCTTCACTAAACGTCATAATCAAATCACATAAATATGCGTAAATTACTTATCGCTCCAGTATTTTTGACGGTTGGAGCTCTTCTTGTCTCTACCGTGGTAACGGCAGCCCCTTCGCCGCGAGCAACCGCTCCGACGTTGGAGTTTGCCGCAGAAACTTTCGTTGACTACGCGTTTCCTTCCCATGCCGGGCCCGGCCCGCACCCCGCTACCGAATCGTCTGATTTCCAGCTCACGCAAGGAGGTATCAGTTGGTTTTCTGGGAGCACAGTAGAGCACCGAATCACTGGAACGGAATCCGTAAGCGGCGGGAACGTTGCTCTGGAAAGCGCGGTAGCAACCTGGGATGGTTTTATTGTTCCTCGGACAATGAGCCGCAATGATTCAACGACTCAAACGAATCCCTGCACAGGAAGCCCAAACACCGTCCAGTGGAGTGCTATTGACGGCTCTGGTGGGGCGCTGGCGACTGCTAGTGTTTGTCGCAATGTCGCCACCAAAGAAATAGTTGGCTTTGTGGTAACGGTGGATAGCGCGGAGTCATGGGCCACTGACGGAAGCTCTGATAAATTAGATGTCGAAAATGTTGCCTCTCACGAATTCGGTCATGTAGCTGGATTGGGTCATGATAATCCACCTAGAAGCGGATGTCTCACGATGTACAAATTTGCGGGTCTGGGAGAAGTTCAGAAACGAACTTTAGGTTTGGGAGATAAACTGGGTATGGATGCGCTATACAGCACTGGGGATACGAGCGCTGGACCGGGTTGTGGTCTGTAGTCAATAAGAAACACTTATTATAGAAGGGGCCTGCCAATTCAGGCCTTTTCTACTTTATTAATTTCTTTCCAGACTCGCAAAATAATTTGCGAGAATTTGCTGCTTCATGCCAAAGGCAGATGAGCCTTCGGCTCAAAAGAAAAACTTGAAATC
This sequence comes from uncultured Candidatus Saccharibacteria bacterium, assembly GCA_964434765.1. Taxonomy (GTDB): domain Bacteria; phylum Patescibacteriota; class Andersenbacteria; order UBA10190; family UBA10190; genus CAYSWF01. Next base: position 5,152 of record CAYSWF010000008.1, on the reverse strand, counting down.
GTCGGCTTGGTACCGAGGTATGGGAGGCTATTTGCCGGGCCGTTGATATAATAGGCTGCGGGAGTGCGATTACTGGCGGTAATGTGTGGTACGCTGTTGAGACGGGGCTATCTATGAGATTAAGAAATCTTATCGGGGGGGGCCTGTTTTTGCTGGCGGCCGTATTGGCCTCCAGTTCTGTTTTAGCCGAGGACAAAAGTTATGCGAGTGGAATAATTCCCAAGCTGCAAAAAACCCCGAACGATCCGGAGCTGGGCAATAATTTTGTTTATCCGATGTGGGGTCCGGTCTGCCAGCGTTATACCTACACGGTTACTTATCGGGACAAGGAGGGGAGGCCGCCGGAATATATGCGCATAATATTCAACGGCCAGCCCATGGAAATGGAAAAAGCGAATCCCGCTGATAACGATTATAGAAAAGGCGTTCGTTATGAGTATAAATTTGTGCCGAATAAAATTGGCTCAAACTTTTATTACTTTGAAGCCTCGAACGGTCTGGGTAAGGCCAGGGCTTCAATCATTGATTCACCGGACAATGGCCCCGTTCTTTTTGAGGGAGACTTTTTAGACAATGAGATTGCGCTTATAGATGCCGAGACGGGAGAGAAAATCATAAGCTACCCGACTAAGGAGGAGTGGGTAGGGGGGGTGGCTTTGTCTGATGACGGTAAATATTTGGTCGCTAAAACCTCTTATAAGGTTATCCTTTTTGATACCGCAAAGCCTAGCGCGCCGGCTTGGATTTACACATACGGGGAAAATCAAATGATGGTGGGCGGGGACTTGAAGGGGGGCGTTGATATAGCGGGAGACGGCTCTAGAATTATTGCGGCCATTGGAAGCAGCGTACTTTTGTTTGACAGAGCAAGCAACGAACCCGTGTGGAAATATGATATAGGAGGCAACGCTTATAACGTGGCTATCTCTAAGGATGGCAAATATATGGCGGCGGCCACGGGCGGCACCGAGTCGGATTTGAATAGCAACTTGTTAATTTTGTGGAACGAGAAGAGCTCGCAGCCTCTCTGGCAATATCATGCAGCGGGCAACTTCCACGATGTTTCGCTTTCCGACGACGGAGAGTATATTGCCGGATCAACCGGCTGCCCGGACAGAAGGTATTATCTTTTTTCGAAGGAGTCAAACAATCCCTTGGTAAGGAGTGAGGTGTTAACCAGGGACTCTCCGGTCCACAGAGCAAAAATATCAGCCGACGGACGCCGGGCGGCGGTGGGTAGTCTGACCGAGGAGCTGTGTTTCTTTTTTCGGGGGAGTCAGAAAAGCCCGTTTGGGAATTTTCCACACAGGGAAGGAGTTCGGTTAGGGCGTTAAATTTCACGCCGGACGGAAAGTATATAGGAGCGGCCACTCTGGGGGGGCAGGCTCATATCTTTACGAGTGAATCAAGCGAGCCGGTGGCCACCTGGACCTTAGGGGCCGCTTTAGGAGGGATGGACATCGCCGATGACGGGAGTTTTATTGTGGTGGGCGGAACGGACAATAAAGCTCATATTCTCTCGAAAGATAAAAAGAAAAACATAGAGATTTCTTTTGCAGAATATGTGGAAGAGGTAGACATCGCGGCGAATGGCCAGTATGTGGCCGTCGGCACCGGCGGCTCGGTGTATTTCTTTGAAACGATTCCCGGTAGTGGAAATAGAGTGTACCCTTGCGCGTCTGTGATGGAACCTCGTCCGATGGAGGAAAGATGGGGGGGAGGCGCAGGGGCGGGAGAGGGCGAACAAATAAAGATTTTAGGGCGGCAAATTGGCAAAGGGAAAATACTGGGCATGGTTTTCAGATCTGGTTTTCTGGCGTCAGTAGTGGCTGTTGTTTTCTTGGCCGCGGTGAAGAAAATAAGAGTTCTTTCCAGAATCAGAGTTTTCTTTATTTCCGGACTTAACTTGAGTTATAAAAGAACGATTATCTTCCTGTCTGCTTTAGCAGTGGTATTTCTTATGTTAATAATTGCCTCGGCATTTTTAGAGAGAGAAAGGCCGGTGCTAGACGGTGGTGTCCAGCCAGTCGCGGAGGAGGATCGGGGTGACCAGGGGTCTCAAGGGATATGCGGGAACGACACTTGCGAGCCAGATTTAGGAGAAAGCAAGGAGCAGTGCCCGCAAGATTGTTCGGCTGGTGACTAATATGCCGGAGTTACCAGAGGTGGAAACTATCAGGAGAGATTTACAGCGGGTGCTGCGTGGTAAAAAGATCGCGCGGGTGCAAGTGCGTAAGAAAAAGTTAGTGCGAGGCGCGGCGCGGGCGTTTGAGCGGCGGCTGGCCGGACAGAGTATAGAGGCGGTTAAGCGGCGGGGGAAATTACTGATTTTTTCTTTAGGAGATAAGAAGCAGTATTTATTGGTGCACTTAAAGATGACGGGACAACTTATTTACGCCGGCGGGCAGGGGACAGTGGCCGGGGGGCACGGGTATCCCGGTGTAGGCAAGCTGCCTAATAGATACTCACATGTGATTTTTCATTTCATTGACGGGTCGACTTTGTACTTTAATGACATGCGCCAATTCGGGTACGCAGCAGTGGTTGACGAAGAGGAGAAGAAAAGGATTATTAGCGGCTATGGCGTCGAGCCGCTCTCGCGCTTATTCACGCCAGTTAGGCTCGGTGAGATTTTACGGGGGCGCCAGGCGACACTCAAAAGCGCGTTGCTTGATCAGTCGAAGATTGCGGGTCTGGGTAGTATTTATGGGGACGAGGCCTGTTTTCTGGCGGGGTTAAGGCCGACGCAACGGGCGAATCATCTGGGTAAAGAGAAGATTATAAAATTGCACGGCGGCATTCAGCGGGTGCTGCGGCGAGCTATTAAACATCGGGGTACTACGTTTAATGACTACGTTGACGCCAGGGGTCGCCGCGGCGACTTTGCGCGGTGGCTTAAAGTGTACGGCCGGGGTGGCCAGAGGTGTCTGCGTTGCAAGAAGGGAGTTATTAAAAGAGTGAAGGCGGGCGGCCGCGGCGCGAGCTTTTGCCCGCACTGCCAGGTGTAATATAATGGTGGCCTATGTCTTATCCTGTTCCTGATGAGCTATCCTTCCCGGTGGCGCCCTATGAAGTGTCTGGTTATGTGTTTGGTGAGCGTGTCCCCCGGCGGCTTTTTTTTGGGGCGACGCATCTGGGTGAAGACATAGGGAAGGCAGGAATGGCGGTGTCGGCTATTGGAGACGGTGAAGTGGTGTGGTGCGAGATGCGCCCGGGCAGTGATAAAAAACGCAACTGGGGCGGCATTGTTGTGCTGGCGCACGGGCTGAATTTTCAATTTTCAAAGGCCAATTTTCAAACCTTTTATTCTGTTTACGGGCATTTGCGGGACTTGAAAGTGAAGGGAGGGGAGCAGGTGGTTAGGGGGCAGATGCTGGGAGTGGTGGCAGAGGGGCGAACGCCCGAGAACGGCTGGTGGGAGATTCCGCATCTGCACTTTGCTATCTGCGTGGGGCCGTGGCGGGGCGCGGTGTGGCCTGGTTTTTGGCGGTGGTGGGAGTGCCGGACGAAGAAAAAGTGGTGGCGAAGCCCCAGGGTCTTTATTGAGGAGTATAATCGGCGGTAATAAAGGTTGGTAGGGTTTTGGGGCGCCTGGCGGCTAGCTCTATTGATTTATGAGGCATTATTCATGATTCTTAATAACATGAGTCAGGAGACGGAGCTTATTAAGGATCGCTTGGATATTGCGGAGGTGGTTGGTGAATATGTGCAACTCAAAAGGGCGGGGCGGTATTTTAAAGGTTTGTGTCCTTTTCATAACGAAAAGACGCCGTCTTTTATTGTCAGTCCGGACAAGGGGATTTGGCATTGTTTCGGCGCTTGCAGTGAGGGAGGCGACATTTTTAGTTTTGTTGAGAAGGTTGAAGGCGTTGATTTTCCGGGAGCGTTGAAGCTTTTAGCCGAGCGGGCGGGGGTGCCCTTGCCCGATCGCCGGCCGGGCGCGCAAGAGGGCTCTGATAAACGTCAGCGATTATTTAGTCTCCTCGACGTGACGGCTCGTTTTTACCATGAGGTGTTAATGAACCAGGCGGCGGGCCGGAGGGCGGGTGACTATTTGCAACAGCGGGGGGTGATAAAAAAGACCCGGGAGCTGTTTCAGTTAGGTTACGGGCCTTCAGGGTGGGACACATTACAGACGTTTCTTAGATCTAGGGGTTATGCGCCGCGGGAGATGTTGGCGGCGGGGGTGGTGGGCGAAAGCCAGGGAGGCAAACTTTATGACCGTTTTAGGGGGAGGATTATTTTTCCCATCACGGATTTGCAGGGACGTGTGGTCGCATTTGGGGGGAGGATTGTTCCTTGGCACGAGACAGGCAAAGAGGGTAAATATATCAACTCGCCGGAGACGGAGTTGTATGAAAAACGGCGGGTAGTATACAACTTGCAGCGGGCAAAACAGCACCTTAAGCACGAGGCGCCATGTTTGATCGTGGAGGGATATTTAGATGTGGTGATGGTAGTGCAATCTGGCGTGGAAAACGTGGTGGCCAGTGCGGGAACGGCTTTTACCGCGGAGCAGGTGGGGCAGCTAAAGCGTTTTACGAATGAGCTGCACTTTGCTTTCGATGCTGACGCGGCGGGTTTTAAGGCGGCTATATCTGCTACGCAAACGGCGATGACGGCGGGGCTGCGCGTATCGACGGTGATGCTGCCGGCGGGGACAGACCCGGCCGACATAGCGAAGCGCTCACCAAGCCAGCTCAAGCGCTGCCTGGCACAACATCGGTCTTTAGTGTCAGTGTTGCTGGAGCGTCTTAGGGAGCAGGGGAGCAAAAAAAAGGAAGAATATTTGCGTGAGCTGCTGCCGCTTATGGCGCGGGCCGCTAACGTAGTTTATCAAGGAGAATTGGTGCAGGAGGTGGCGGCGGCACTGGCGGTGCCTGAATCGCGCATTATCAGTCAGTTGCAGCAGATACCTATGGGTAGTTCTATTGAGGTCAAGACTGAACAAGAAGGAGGAGTGTCTGTTTCACCAGAGCAGTACCTGTTAGGGCTAATGATTGTCTCCGTGGCTGCTCGCCAGGAGCTGTTTTCGGAATTGGACGAGAGTTTCATGCTTGATGAGGTGGTTCGTATGTTGTATAAGATATTGAAGGGGTTGTTTGAAAATGAGTCAACTTTCGTTGACTGGTCGGGCGAAAAGCTGCTGGAG
>CAYSWF010000007.1:8507-15070 GCA_964434765.1 uncultured Candidatus Saccharibacteria bacterium | reverse complement strand
CCCCGCTAAAAAAAAGAGCAAAACCCCCACCCTCGATGCCTACAGTCGGGATCTCACCGAGCTGGCCCGCGCCGGCAAGCTCGATCCCGTTATCGGCCGCCATGATGCCATCCAGCGCGTCGTCCAAATTCTCTCCCGTCGTACCAAAAACAATCCCGTCTTGATTGGTGAGCCTGGCATTGGCAAGACTGCCGTCGCCGAGGGCCTAGCCACGCGTATAGCCACCGCTAATGTGCCGGAGGCTCTGGCGGGCAAACGCGTCCTAGCTCTGGATTTAGCGGCATTAGTTGCCGGCACTAAATACCGCGGCGAGTTTGAAGAACGTATTAAAAAGGTAATCGATGAAGTAATTAATGCTAAAGGTGCCGTTATTCTCTTTCTCGACGAGCTTCACTCCCTGGTCGGCGCTGGCGGCACCGGCGAAGGCGGTACCTTGGACGCCGCTAATATTTTGAAGCCTGCCCTGGCTCGCGGCGATCTGCGGGTCATCGGTGCTACCACCCTTAATGAATACCGCAAACATATTGAAAAAGATGGTGCTCTCGAGCGGCGCTTTCAGCCCGTGCTCTTGGCAGAACCGACGGTCGAAGAAGCTATTGAAATATTGCGTGGCCTTAAAGATCGCTACGAGGCCCACCACAAAGTTCGTATCTTGGACGAAGCTATTCAAGCCGCCGTTTATCTGTCCCATAAATATATTCGCGATCGTTTCCTTCCTGACAAAGCCATTGATCTTATGGACGAGGCATCAGCCAAAGTTCGCCTTGGCTCTCTCGAACGCCCCGCTCGCCTGATTGCCCGGCAAGACAAACTCAAAGAGTTCAGAAGAGAACTCGCCGCCGCCCAGCGCGCTAAAAACCAGGATAAAATCAAACAGCTCAAGAAAAAGATAGGCACGGTTGAGTCCCACATCAAAAAACAAGAAGAAGTTTGGCTAAAGAAACACGCCACGGCTACCCCCGAAGTACGCGTCGCTGACATTGAATCAATCGTCGCCGCCTGGACCGGTATTCCGGTTGCAAAAATAACCGAGGCTGAAGCCGACCGCCTGCTTCATCTAGAGGATGAACTCCACCGGCGCGTCATTGCCCAAGACGAGGCAGTTAGCGCCGTAAGTTCCGCCATCCGCCGCAACCGGGCCGGCCTTAAAGACCCCCGGCGCCCCCAGGGCTCATTCTTATTTCTAGGCCCCACCGGTGTTGGTAAAACCGAGCTCACGCGTGCCCTGGCCGATACCCTGTTTGGCAACCAAGACGCCATGATTCGCCTCGATATGTCCGAATATATGGAAAAACACTCCGTGGCTCGCATGATTGGCTCTCCCCCCGGCTACGTCGGCTATGACGAAGGCGGCCAGCTCACCGAAAACGTACGGCGCAAACCTTACTCCGTCGTCTTGCTCGATGAGATTGAAAAAGCTCACCCCGATGTCTTCAACATTCTCCTCCAAGTCTTGGAAGACGGCCAGCTCACCGATGGGCGGGGTCGAGTCGTTGATTTCAAAAACACTCTCATCATTATGACTAGCAACGTTGGCAGTAGCATGATTCAAGAAGCGGCGAGTCGGCCAGCCAGCCCCCAAGACTGGGAAGACCTCAAGAGCCTTCTGCTGGATAAACTTAAAGAGACGTTTCGTCCCGAACTACTTAATCGCATTGACGAGGTTATCGTCTTCCACGCCCTGACTAAAGAACATGTTCAGAAAATAGCCGACCTCATGTTGGCCGATGTCATAAGGCGCGTTGCAACGGCCGGCCTCACCCTTATCGTCAGTGGAGAGGTACGCAACCGCCTCTCCCAGGACGGCTTCGATCCCAAGTTTGGTGCCCGTCCTCTGCGGCGTGAAATTCAACGCCGCCTGGAGAACAAATTGGCCACCGCTCTGCTCACCGGCCAGTTTCCCAAAGGATCAGCCATCAAAGCCATTCTTAAGGGCGACGCCATAGCCTTCGAGCCAGCCGATTCAACCACCAACACTGCCACTAAACAGACCACAACTGCCTAAATTAGTCATTGGGTATTGGTCATTTCATTTATGTGGTATCGTTGAGGTAGTATGCAAAAACAAAAACAGGTTTCCCGCGCCGCCGTCCGCCATAAAAACCTCAAAGCCCTGTGCGCTTTGAGCGATACAGCCGCTTCGCCGATCAACCCCGACCAGCTCACCAATCTTATCCGTGAGTCCCCCGATCCCGAGACAGCCGCGCGCGCCGTACTGGGGCAGCTTTCCTCCTGTTCCGAAGTTCTGCAGCGCAAATGGCGCCAGCTAGTAACCGAGCTTTGGTCAGCTCGTCACCCTCATATTCCTATCTTGCTGAACCTGCCCCTCACCACTAGTGATGTGACAGACGTTCCCGCCGTTCAAGACGCCGTGGCCTTCCTAAACTTGATAGACCGTCACCCCCCCCAACTAGTGCTCGAAGGCAAAGAGTGGTTGCTTGCTTCCCCCGACGCCCACCACTTGGCCAGCAACCTGCCCTCCCTGCGTTCTCACCCCCTCATCCAATTTGAAAACGAGTGGCAGTATCTGTCCCTGCGCCGCCTGCGCGATGTTCTACAAGCACTCAAACTAATCCGTCGGGTCAAAAATCGGTTAGTTCCAGTAAAATCACACTACCGGCACTTTGTCCAACTTCCAGCCCTCCACCAGTTCTATCTTCTCTGGCACGCCGAAGCCTACCACATCGACTGGTCCCAGTTTGCTGGCATCTGGGGCGATTTTCTCCATGTCATTCAAGAGTATCTGCCTCTCCTTTGGGATCTAAATGAAGGCGCTACGGCCGATATACCTCGAGATATTCGACAATGGAACCAGGAAGTTTGGGATACCTTCTCACCCCTCTGGGAACAGGCCGGGCTGCTCGAGAGACCGTCCGACCACACCGCTCTCCTTTCGCTAGTCCGTATCCACTCTTTGCCCACCGCCCTTACCCAAGTTATCATGCGTGATCTCCTGGAACGCTATGGCCTTACCTACAACGAAGGAGATTTTTATGCCTGGACCACTCTGGGCGTTGAGCTCACCGCCGCCGAGCGCACCCAGGAACTGCCCTGCGCCTTAGATCTAGTTAAGTAGACCGCTGCCGATGAAACTTTCTGTGCACATCCTTTAAGTGCACATCTGTCAGGTGCGTATACGCCTGTGTTGTCGTAATGGACGAATGCCCTAAAAGCTGTTGTACCTGTCGCACGTCCGCCCCATTACTCAAAAGATCAGTGGCAAAGGAATGACGCAACGTGTGGGGAGTAATATCTTTGGTTAGTCCCGCCTGGGCCGCGTATTTTTTTATCATTCTCTGCATGCTTCTCGGCGTTAGCCGCAGGTTATCGCCGCCCGCGGCGTTTGGACTATGTCTTACAAACAACGCTGGGTCTATATCCTTCCTTTTTCCCAAGTATGCTGCCACTGCCTCCTGCGCCGGTTTGGAAAGAAACACCACCCGCACCTTGTTCCCTTTTCCCCGAACAGGAAATTGAACGACTTCTCTCTTGCCCCCCGTAGCCTTGGCGAAGGGGGGAATGTCATCCCGATCCAAGCTCACCACTTCTGCTACCCTCATGCCAGTCGAGAACAGAACCTCTAATATGGCGGCATCTCTATACGTCGCTAAGTCATCTTTGGAATTTGGGCTTTGAGTTTTGGATTTTGCCGCAGCGAGCAGCGCGTCCACCTCTTCCGGATACAGCACGTCAATGTCGCGCTCGGGTAGCCTAGCCAGCCCCACCTTGTCGGGGGACAGAGCTCGCACATCCCGTTTCGCCCAATATCTCAAAAACTGCCTCAAAGCTATCAAGTGGTAGTTCTGCGTGGCCAGCGACACTCCCAAAACCGCGATAACGCCCACCCACAGCGCGGAATCATTAAGCCATCGACGAAACGCCCGCACCGCCTCACTTGTAATATCCGACACCGTTTTCACCCCTTGCCGCTCGTAAAAACGCTTAAGATATCGATCGTAGTTCTCAACGGTTTTTGCCGACCGCCCCTGCCCAATCTCGAGATCCTCCAGGAAGTCAGCCTGGAGCTTCTTTATATTCTGCGACACAAGATAAGTATATCAGTATTATGAAGATTTGCTTTTTCTTTCAAAAAAAAGTATGGTAGCTCCTATTCATATATCCAAACACAATAGTGTACAATAGACACCATGAGCAACGCTGAAGAGCGCAAGCAAAAAATAATCAAAAAATATAAATTACACCAGCAAGACACCGGTTCTCCGGAAGTGCAAGTGGCCATCTTCACCGAAAAGATTGATGAGTTGATCAAGCATCTCAAGAAAAATAAGAGGGATCAGCACAGCCGTCGCGGGCTACTCGGCATGGTTAGTAAGCGCAAGCGCCTTTTAAACTACCTCAAACGCTGCGACGAGAAGCGTTACCAAGCTCTCACTAAAAAACTTGGTCTAAAAACACAGTCATGACTTCCCCTGGTCAATTTCCGCAACAGCGCGTGGGGGTTTTCGTTGACATTCAAAACATGTACTACTCCGCCCGCGCTCTCTATAGTAAAAAGGTCAACTTTAGTAAAGTGCTTGAAGAAGCTGTCGCTGGCCGCCACCTCGTGCGCGCCCTAGCCTACGGCATTACTACCGAAGAAGCCCACGAAGAAGATTTTCACCAGGCTCTCTCCGGCCAAGGCTTTGAAGTCAAGACAAAGCCTCTGCAGACTTTTATTGGCGGCCAGAAGAAAGGCGATTGGGATGTCGGTATTGCCATGGACGTTCTGCAGCTTGAGCCTAAAATTGACGTAGCCGTCCTCGTCAGTGGTGACGGCGATTTTATTCCTCTTGTTGAATTTGCTCAGCGCAAAGGCTTGCGCATGGAAGTCATGGGCTTTCATGCCAGTACTTCCAACGCTCTTATCGCCGCCGTCGACAGCTTCACTGACCTTTCAGCCAGCCCTCGCAAATTCTTATTTGCTCGGTAAATAACAGACATGAGTGAGCAGACATGCGTTGCGCCAATCGGGGGAAAAGAGCTCTGTCTCACCACCGGTGAGTTAGCCAAACAAGCCGGCGGTTCTGTGTTGGTCCGCTACGGCGACACGGTAGTTCTCGGCACTGCCACTATGGGTCGTCCCCTAAGCCCCGATGCCGACTTCATGCCTCTCCTAGTCGACTACGAAGAGAAGTTTTACGCCGCCGGAAAAATCAAAGGCAGCCGCTTCATCAAACGCGAAGGCCGGCCCACCGACGACGCTGTCCTCAACGCTCGCCTGATCGATCGTGCCATACGCCCTCTTTTCCCCGACAACATGATCAATGACATTCAGGTCGTCCTGACCATTCTTTCCTACGACGGCACTAACGATCCCGTCATTCCGGCCATCATCGCCGCCTGCGGAGCCCTCACCATTTCCGATGTTCCCTGGAACGGCCCGCTCGCCGGAGTGCGCGTTGGGCTTATTGATGACAAATTTATCATAAATCCTACCATCGCCGAGCGCGAGAAAAGCACCCTAGATTTAATAGTCGCTGGCACTGCTAGCCGCATTACTATGATTGAAGCCGGCGCTCATGAGATACCTGAAGCCACTATGCTCGACGCCCTTGCAGAAGCCCAGAGCGCTCTTGGCCTCATTACGCCGCTACTTGAGGACCTGCAAAACAAAGCCGGTAAGCCCAAACAGGAACCAACCCTCGCCTCCAAAGACGAGGAGGCCACTGTGCGTTTGCAGGATATAGCTCGCCCCCTCCTCCAGGAAAAACTTGCGGGCGCCCGGACCAAACAGGAAATTGGCCAAGCGGAAAGAAACACAGTCGCTGCTGTCCTCGAACAGTTAAGTAGCGCCGAAAAAGAGACTATCCCCGAGAGAACTGTCAGGGATGTCATCCACGAGCTGCACGGAGTCTATCAACGGGAATGCATCCTGAATAATAGTCAGCGTGCTGACGGACGTTCTCTCACCGACATTCGCTCTCTCGCTGCCAAAGTAGGTATATTGCCGCGCACTCACGGCTCCGGCCTCTTCCAGCGGGGTGAAACTCAAATATTAACTACTGTCACCCTCGGCGGCCCCTCCGATGTCCTACTGCTCGATACCATGGAAATCGAAGCCAAAAAACGCTATATCCACTACTACAACTTTCCCGCTTTCTCCGTTGGTGAAATCAGGCCTAATCGCGGTCCTGGCCGCCGTGAGATTGGCCACGGAGCCCTGGCCGAACGTGCGCTTATCCCCGTTTTACCCCATCCAGACGACTGGCCTCCTTACACTATGTTATTAGTCTCTGAAGTACTGGAGAGCCATGGCAGCTCGTCCATGGCTTCCGTTTGCGGTTCCACTCTTGCTCTCATGGATGCTGGTGTGCCTATTACTAAACCCGTGGCCGGCATCGCCATGGGGTTGATTGCCGATGGTGCCGGCAACTATAAAATACTAACCGACATTGCTGGCCTGGAAGACGAAAAAGGTGATATGGATTTCAAAGTAGCCGGCACCACTGCCGGCATCACCGCCCTACAAATGGACGTCAAGGTCACCGGTCTAACCCGCCAAATTCTCTCTCAAGCTCTCGAACAAGCCCGCTCCGCGCGTCTTACCATCCTCCAAACCATGG
>CAYSWF010000007.1:7393-8497 GCA_964434765.1 uncultured Candidatus Saccharibacteria bacterium | reverse complement strand
ACCTGTCTCCCTATGCCCCTCGCATTTACACCATGCGCATTCCTGTCGAAAAGATTGGCGATCTTATTGGCCCCAAAGGTAAGAACATCAACAAAATCGTCGAAGCCACAGGCGCTGATATTGATATTGAAGACGACGGCCTAGTCTCCATTACCTCATCAGACGCTGCGGCCATGGCCAAAGCCAAAGAATGGATATATAATCTTACCCGAGAGATTAAAGTGGGGGAGCGCTTTGAGGGTCGCGTCACTCGCCTCATGGACTTTGGTGCGTTTGTCGAGCTTACTCCCGGCGTTGAGGGTATGGTTCACATTTCACAATTCCGTGACGATCGTGTTGCCAAGATTAGTGATGTCGTCAAAATAGGGGATACCATTTCTGTCATCGTCGTTGCCATCGACGACATGGGTCGTATTAATCTATCTCACAAAGCGGCGCTGCCAGGCTACCGGCCGGAAAGAACAGCACCAACAACGATCCGGCATGGCAACAATCGCCGTCAAAGATCAGGCGGATTTAAAGGACCGACGACCCCCGAATACGACACTTTGTCCCACCACGACAGAGATCCTCAACAAGTCATCCTACCATCGAACCAATCTCCCTCGACTCCCAAGCCTTTCCTCTTCCTGCTCGCCCCCCCAACAGTACTCTCTATCTCCCCGCCAAATCTAAAAATATTCAACACCCCCCCGTTCTCTGGTTTATCATCGGCGCTGCTGTCTTGCTCATCCTCAACGTTATTATCTGGAGTATTGCCATCATTGGATAGCCTCTTTAGTTAAGACTGCATGCATTACAAGGTCATCAGCGTTCTGGTACTTGTTATTGTCGCGGCCTTCCTTGTCACCCTGTTTGTCGCTCATCTTTCAATATGGTTCCTGTGGGAACTGCTGCCGCCCGCCTCCGGCGAACCGCCTGGCACCATCCGAGTCGCCATCAATCAAAAACATCCTACTGCCAGTTTTTTTATCCATCATCTTACCGCAACGTCACTTGCTCCCGTCTTAACACCGCTTGCCTCCGCCCGTCTCTTCGCCCTTAGCCAAAATCCCGCGTCCACCACACTGGTAGCTATTCCAGACAATCCTTTTCTCTTCCGAG
>CAYSWF010000007.1:4261-7383 GCA_964434765.1 uncultured Candidatus Saccharibacteria bacterium | reverse complement strand
ACTAAACAGTTGCGCGCAGCTGGCTTCCGCATCGAGCGTCTTGGCTTACTTATCATTGCCCAACAAGGTAATGGTAACGAGTCTGCGGATATCGTGCGTGCCAGGCTAAGGCAAGCAGCTCGCCAGACCGCCCGCAGACTATTGAGTAGTACCTTGCCCGCCCGGCCTTTCTTTATTGCTTCGGCAGACGCTGGCGTCATACCATTCCTAGACAACTCACTGACAATCATTGGTACAGCCAAGGGCGACGACGTACAGCTGGTAACCGCCGAGCAGACGATTGACCTCCACACCACAGATCTCGCCGCGCCGCCACTACCGAAAGATATAGGCGAGCTGAAGTTAGCTTTACCCAGCCACGTACTGGACACAATTCCTGACGCCCTGAACCGCCTATGGAATAATGCGTTATTAGATCAGCTCGGTTTTACTAATACCCAGCCGGATATTATGGGTCATCTCGCGCAATATGACTCACTGGCCATTGGGCTAACCCAAAACGATGTCACCATCACTCTCACCGGAAATCAGGAATTATTCACCAGTACTGCTAAGGCTTGGTTGCAAGCCGAAGAGGCCTATACTCGTCAACGCCAGCGCGCTTTCCGCCTGCCCGATGGTACCTTAGGTTATGAGCAAGTTCCCGGAGAGATTCGTGAGGTTTTTTTAAATTCAGTTGATGAGAATTGCCGCCACGAAGCCTACCCTCACCTCGCCGACATGAATCATTTTTGGCTTTGTACTAAAGATAACCAGGTTGTACTAAGTTCAAAGTACACTACTGCGCGAGCAGCCATACAAGAGCCTCTTCCTGCCCCTGGCAACTGGTACATCACTCTCGGAGCCCAGTACTTGGCCGACCTAGCCTTACCAGTGCAGGCGGTAGCCGCCAGCGGCACTGACACCCAAGCCATCATTCATTTCAGGATTACACCATAAATAAACACGGGGTACACTTAAGGCACTTATGCCTAAGCTACCCGACACTATTGTTGGTATCGACGTTGAAACAACTTCCCTAACCCCGGACACCGGGGACATTATTGAGGTGGCTGCTATTCGCTATGATCTGACAAAGCCCACCTCTTCCCAACTTGGTAGGGAGGCTAATGCTATAGTTAGCTTTACTCTGCCCCGCCAGCCTCTATCCGCCGCCATAACCTCCATCACCGGTATCACCCAAGATATGGTAGCCAATTCTCCGCCCTTTTCAGAACTCATTAGTAAGCTAGGCGATTTTATCGGTAACAGTCTGCTGTTTGCCCACAATGCCAACTTCGACATTGATTTCTTAACTTACCATGGCCTTAATCTTAAAAAAAACCCCACTTGGGACACTTTCCTTCTTGCCTCCGTAGCCTGGCCTACCTCTCCCAGTTACAACCTCGGTATGCTGGCCGAACAGTTAAATCTCTCAACTATTAGTGAGCATCGTGCCGGAGAGGATGTCCGTTTAACCTGGCAGCTATTAAACAGAATCTATAAACAGTTAACTGTCTCGAGAGATCATTACCAGCAAATAATAGAGACACTAAAAAAAAGCGGCCAGGAACAGTATTTAGAACTGTTTCGGACGTCATTGACCCCTCCGTCCCCGCCAGAGGCGGGGCGGGGTGGTAAACCACAGCGGGGAGAGAGAATCGCAAATCTAGAAGAAATCTTCTCTACAAGAAGCCCCCTCGCCAAAACCCTGCCTAACTTTTCCTTCCGCCCGGAACAGCTTGCCATGGCGGAGAGGGTTGCTACGTTGATTAAAAACAAGCAAATTGGCTTTATAGAGGCTGGCCCCGGCACTGGCAAAACATATGCCTATTTAGTACCATTACTACTCCATCTAGCGAAGCGAAAAGGGGCCGTTGTCTCTACCTATACTAAAAATCTACAAGATCAGCTTAGCCATGACATTCCTCAACTCATCGCCAGCTTAAAGTTGCCCTACCAGGTAGCCCTCCTCAAAGGTCGTCGTAATTATCTGTGTCTCACGCGATTACTAAAAGCCCTGCAGCCAGCTAAGATACAACCCGGTGACGCTTGGTTACTCATCAAACTTATTGTTTGGCTTGACCAAGGAACAGATGGCGATCTTGAGCGACTGAATGTCTCACACCAAGCCCCTCATCTTCTGCGACACCTTCACGCCGATGCCCTCTCCTGCCGCCTTACCTGTTCTGCGCATAATTCACAATGTCCCTACCAGCGCGCCCGTCAGCGCGCCCGTCAGGCCGATATCGTTGTCATTAATCACGCTCTCCTCATGCAACTTGGGGGAGATGATAGTGTCTTACCTCTCAACCATGTGATCATTGATGAAGCGCATCATTTGGAGGAGGTTGCCCGTCAGGCCTCGCGCGTAGACTTTAGTGAACATCGCGTCGAGGAAATACTTGCTCCCATAAACCAAATCGCTAAAACCTACCCCTCCCAACTCAAACAACGCGTAACTTTCGAGACCAAGCAACTTTTCAGTGCTTATAAACAATTTTTACAATCGACTACCAATTTTCTTAATCAGCACACCACCGCCGACCACATTCGTCTGACGCCACATCTGCGGCGTAACCCAAGTTGGCAGAAAATAGTTCAAACAGGCACAGCCTGGCGTCATCAGTTGCAATTCCTCAATGGTTTAGTGGCCAGTGGTCAAGAGTTCTCTCTAGATCACGAGCTCGTGACTTCTGCTATCAGAGAAGCAGAACAATTCAGTCTGGAACTTGAGACATTCCTTAAAGGATCATCCGAACGCATCCAATGGATTCAGTATGATTCGCTAAACGACGAATCCCTGTCTATAGAGCCTCAACTAAGTCGTATCTTCAACAGTGCTCACAGTGTTACATTGACTTCCGCCACCTTAACCACTGCGGGTAAGTTTGGCTACATAAAGAAGCAACTAGGACTCACATCCGCCAGAGAACTTAAACTTGACTCATCTTTTTCCTACCGCGAGCAAATGCTTATATACATAATTGATGACAGTGTTAACCCCACCACATCGCACTTTGACTCATTTACTGCCAAACAGGTTGAGCGCCTAGCAAAACTACTCTCTGGCCGAGTTTTAGGGCTCTTCACGTCATATCAGAGCATTCATTATGTGTACGACAAGATTATTAATGAGCTCA
>CAYSWF010000007.1:0-4251 GCA_964434765.1 uncultured Candidatus Saccharibacteria bacterium | reverse complement strand
AACCCACTGAAAACATTGAACCAATTTAATATGGTTTTATGGTTCAAATATCAAGTTATTAGCTCAAAAAATAACAGGCGGCCGCTACAATATTACAAATCGCTTCAAAAATATACCCGCCAGCGTCTTGCTTGGTACCTACAGTTTTTGGGAAGGCATCGACACGCCCGGCGATACTCTTTCCTGTGTTGTTATACCCAAGTTGCCCTTTCCGGTACCTCATGATCCCATACACGAAGCCCAAGCCGAAGCTCTCTCGGTTAATGTTTTTACTTCCTTCAGTCTTCCCCAGATGATTATCAAGTTACGGCAAGGCGTCGGCCGGCTCATCAGATCAGCAAGCGATAGTGGTGCCATCGTCATACTCGACAGTAGATTTTTGCGTCAAGACTACGGCACACAAGTTTTGCTTTCATTACCACCAGCCACCGTACACATAGGATCACAAAACGACCTTATCCCTACTCTAAAAAAATGGTACGGAGAAACCACTCTAAATCGTTGGCGTGAGGAGCTTAAAAAGGAACAAAAATAGTGTTCAAAATACTGTCACATACCTTTGACCAGGGTGCAAAAGATTGCTATACTTGTGGATAGAACTAAGCCTTTGCTGCTTGGTTAAATAAAAACACGCGACATAAACAAAGATTGGCTCTAGGCTTACGCCCGCGCACGGCACTACTAGAGCCATAAACACTGTACTTTACCAACTTTCGTATCACTTCTTATTGTATGGGAAGTACGGTTAGGGAGTATTTCCCCCTATACTCCCTAACCGTACTTCCCATCTTACGATGGTAGGTACGCCCTCTACTTTGAGGACGTTGCCCATAGACTGCCAGTCTCGCACTGTATCTGTGAACAATAAATTGGCAGACACAGTGCGGGACTGCGGGCCAAAAAAAGTAAACACAAACATCCTTCAAAAAAGGAAGTTCTTTTGTACATTCCGCGGCAACGCCTGCGCCAACTTAATTATGGAGCAGTGCAAAAGCCGCAATCGAGGTGGAGGGTTATTCTGAAAAGAGCAGCTAACTTCAGAATACAACAGTTCATCATAATGGAATTGTCATTGACGACCCCCGGGTCGTACCAATGACCCAAATGATGAGCTCAAACGGCCATCAGGCCTTTAAGTCTTCTACTGCGCCTTTCGATGGCCGTTTTCTAATTCCCCAATCACTAGTAGGCAATAACTTAATCCTGTATATTAACATCATGCTAAACAAGCATCACTCTCCAGAGTTTATTAAAGAGATGAATTTACAGCTTAAGGCTGAAAAAGGCCGCCTTGAGCAAGAATTAAGAGCCCTAGGCTCCGAATTTCCTGAATATGGCCGTAATGAGGAGGATAACGCTACCGAAATAGCGGATTATCAAGCCACCAGCGCAACCGAAAGCACCCTTGAAGAGCGTCTTCGTAATGTTACAGAGGCCCTAAACCGCATAAAGATGGGCACTTACGGCATTACAGAGGATGGACAAATTATACCCGAACAACGCCTGCGCGCTAACCCTGCAGCTACCACTATAATCACATAATGCGTCATCACCAGTTACTGACTTGTCCCCCGAAGCCTTGGCGAAGGGGGATTACTAGTTACTGGTTGCTACTTGTAGGCATTGATCAAAGCACTAAATACCTCCTACTTCGCTCACCACGTAGCTTACATTTTACTGATAATCTGTATTTTGGAATAACAAACAGCCAAGCTCCCATTTCCCTGATCACCTCATTGCCGTTAACTATTATTATAATTCTCACCACCATTGCGGGTTTATTACTTACCTTACGCTATGTAAAGCGATACACAGCCCTTGCCGCTAAGAAAGAAGAAAAAGTAATTCAATTTGCTATAGTAACTATTATCGCTGGCGGCGTCAGCAATCTTATCGATCACATAAGTCGTGGACAAGTTGCCGACATCATCACAATGAATTATCTCCACTTCAATATTGCTGACGTCTATATTGTACTAGGAAGTCTACTAATCATCGCCAAACTTTTTAAAAAATCATCAGCCACAGAACCAGCACACTAACAGCTTAAAGAACATGACTTTTCCACAATCTCATACACATTTATGTGCGAGATTTTTTATTGCACCAATTCGCACTTCATTGTCTCTCCCATAAAGCCTTGAGTTAGAAAATTTTTATAATAAATTAAAAGCTTAACTAAAGCAATTTAAAAGTAATCTAAATAGTCTTTGTCAGAGTTTGCATAGGTGAAAAACAAAATAGACCTCCATACTTCGCTTATAGTTAAAAAAATGCTATAATAAATACATCTTGCCTAGGTAATGATTAACCTTTGCATAGGTAGTATCAACTAGGCTAGTCAATCATCCTTCAAGGGCCTCATGGGATCCAAATTGGTACCAATCAGTGAAGCCGCAAATGTACTCGGTGTCTCCGTAGACACTGTTCGTCGTTGGGATAAAAGAGGTCTAATAAAATCAGTACGTCCGGATGGCAAAAATAGATTTTTCGATACATCCGACCTCGAAAAATTTCTAAACGAAAAACCATTAAGCATATCAGAAGCCGCGGAGAACCTAAACGTATCAGTGGCAACTCTACGCCGCTTAGAAAAGAAGAACCTTATCAAACCTAAACGATCCAGTACCGGTATCCGGCAGTACACTCGTCAGACAATAAAAGAATATCAAAAAAATCAACAAAAGAAACCAGCAATACAGGCAGCACCTCCAGAAGAACCACAATATAAGCCGAAAGAAACTATTCATGAAACACAAAGAGTTGAGTTGCCAACAGAACCAACAGAACCAACAGACACAAACCAACTGCTGGCAACAACCATCAGCCTTCTTAGCCATCGTTTAAGTAAAGAAGATGAGCGTTTAAGCCGACCAGAGCCTAGATTAAGCTTCATTAAAGCTGTCTATGCTCTGGCTATCTTAACCATTGCTGGTATAACTAGCTTCTCGATCATTCAATACAACTCTAAACCGCCAGCACCGCCAACCGTCATTGTTCAACAAGTGCCAGAGGCAGGAAAAGAACCTGATCAAGTAGCAACAACATCTCCCGTGCAGCAGCAGTACATCGCTACACCAAGCCAGGAACCTGGATCAGCCAGCCAAATCGCCGGGCTATCATCAAAAATAAAAGACACCTTGGGCTACTTCTACGCCCAAGAAAAAGGTCGTGAGCGCGCAATTTCCATAGACGAAAACCCGCTGTCGCTTGATGTCTACCAACCCGCTAAGTACTTGTATGTCGATCTCCGAGAAGACGGCACCTACTTCAAGGTGCAAGACCACGGCCACGACACTCTCACAGTTGATTACGACAAAAACATTATCGCCCACCAGGGCTCCACCTTATACCTATTGGGCGACTTAAAGGACTCAACAGGTTCTGTGGGACAAGGAGAACAGGTCTTTGCCGTCATGAGCGACGGCCAACTGCCCAAGTGGACTTACACATCAGACATTACCGCCGGCGACCTGGCCTGCGACGATTGTCTTGGTACAACCCAAATTGAAAATATATATGTTCTCAAAACAGGGGATACCATTAGTGGCTCTTTAACCACCGGCAACATACAGCTCGCCGTCACCTCTGACCAAACCATTGACACTTTCACTGGCGATTTGGTGCTGGACGCTCAATCGGATGTCTTGGATCTAGACACCGGTACTATAAATCTTGCTTCGCAAACCACAGACGTATTACTTAACAACGCAGTCGACGCTCTCAATTTCGACTCCAACACCTTAAGCATCGACGCTCTAAATAACTTGATTGGCGTCGGCACCGCCGCTCCCGCCGCCAACCTGGAGATAGAAGTATCCTCCACCGACGGCGCCACCGGTCTTCTCCTCGACGCCGATGACGCTGACCAAATAGCCTTCCAGATCGACGGGGAACAGACCACCGCTGACATCATGGATATCTCCGCCGCCGTTCTAACAACAGGCAGAGCCCTCGATATCCCTGATTTAGACGCCTTAACCACCGGCACCGGCATAAACCTCGTCTCCAACAGCTCTGACACCTCCGAGCGCTACCTCACCTTCATCCACCAAGACAATGCCGCAGCCAGTGGTGCCATTCCCTTAAGAATCGTCCAGGACGCCGCCACCGATATCATCCAGCTCTATGACGGCACCACCGAGGTGTTCACCGTGGAGGATGGGGGAACAGTCAACCTCTACGCCAACACCTTAACCGGCACCACCGCCGTCATCGACTTCACTGACTTTGACGTCAGCTCCGACGGCA
>CAYSWF010000006.1:0-16294 GCA_964434765.1 uncultured Candidatus Saccharibacteria bacterium | reverse complement strand
GAGGGCTTCTTCTGATTCCTATAAAATCTCTCCCAGCCCTGCCTGTCCGGCAGGCAGGCTCCCCTTATCCCCACTTCGCCAAGGCTTCGAGGGGCAGGCAGGGGAGGCGCTAGGGCCTGCAGTGGTTAGTGCCCCCCTTGATAAAGGGGGGCTAGGGGGGATTAGTAAACGACGAGTGGTTTCGGGTGGTTGTGTTGTAGCACTGTTTTTAATACTAACCGGACTGGTTCGTTTTGGGATGGAGTATTTAAGGGAGCAGCACTATGAATTATTGTTTGGGCTGACAAGAGGACAAATATTGGCAGTGATTGTTTTTCTGTTGGGGGTGGGAGTGTGGTTGTATTTGTTGAATGACCAATTACGCTTGTTTATATGGCAGCGGTTAAAGAAAGGACAGCAGTAAAAACAGGAGCGCGTTTTGGCGAATTGTACCAGCAGCTGAACGACGAGCAGCGCCAAGCGGTGGATAAGATAGAAGGGGTGGTTATGGTGTTGGCCGGACCGGGGACGGGCAAGACCCAAGTGCTGGCTATGAGAGTGGCGAATATTCTGCGGCAAACACAGATGGACCCGGGAAATATTTTGTGTCTGACGTTTACAGAATCGGCGGCGGTCGCTATGAGGCAGCGGTTGATTGACATTATTGGTGAGGCGGCTTATTACGTCAGGATCAGCACCTTCCATGCTTTTTGTAACGATGTAATTCGGGAGTGGCCGGAAAAGTTTGCGCCAGGGGGAGGAAAGGGACAGGCGCTGTCTGATATGGAGCGGGTGGAATTGTTTCGATCTTTGTTGGATAGATTGCCAGGGACGAGTCAGCTTAAGCCTTTTGGTAATACATATTTATATCTACGGGATGTTATTGAAAACGTGAAGCGGCTGAAGCAAGAGGGGCTAAGCAGTGATGAGTTTAGGGCAGTGTTGGAAAAGACGGAGAAGTTTATGAGCGGCGGGGAAGAGATTCTGGGCAGTTTTTTTACGACGAAGACGAGCGAGCGAACTGATGAGGCATGCGGCAAGATGTATAGGTGGTTGGAAGACACGGCGAGAAAGTTAAAGGCAGAAGCGCTATGGTTGCCGATGAAGAAGAAATATGAAAAATATTTGGGATTAAGGGGAGCCGCAGAAACAAAAAGAGATGAGGGAAAGTTAAGAACGGTATTAAAAAATGACTGGCGTCGCATATTTAACGGAATGAAGAATCAACTGCCGAAGCAGAAGGATTTATGGAAAATCTACGAAGATTATCAATGGGAGTTGGCAGAGAGGGGGCGATATGACTACGAGGACATGGTCATGATGGTGATGGACAAGTTTGAGGATGATGAAGACCTTTTGGCGCATTATCAGGAACGGTGGCAATACATTTTAGTAGATGAATACCAGGACACAAATGGGGCGCAAAATGAGGTGGTGAGGCTGCTTGGCAGTTTTTACCCAAACCCGAATGTTTTTGTAGTGGGCGATGACAAGCAGTCCATCTTTCGTTTTCAGGGAGCATCGATGGAGAATCTGTTGAGTATGTATGAGCAATATCGGGGTTACGTGAAGGTCATAACGCTTAAGGATAATTATCGCAGTCAGCAGACCGTTTTGGGGGCAGCGGCTAGTGTGATAGCCAATAACACGGGGCTTCTAACTGAATATATTCCGGAAGCAACGATTGAACTTGAGGGGAAGAGCGGGAGAAAGAGCGCCTTACTGGAGCGGCTGGAGTTTGATACGGAGGAAGATGAGCTTTACGGTGTGGCGCGAAAAATAAAGAGGCTAATTGAGGCGGGAGCAAGGCCGGATGAGATAGCGGTACTGTACAGGTTTAATAAAGACGGGGAAGATTTGCTGGAACTGATGTTGCGCATGGAGATACCGGTACGGCTGGAGGTGGGCGAGGATGTGCTGCAAGACGTAAAGATCAGGCAGTTGCTGGATTTGTTAGGGTATCTGGCTGATGAACAGAAGGAAGAGAGACTGGCTAGCATTTTGCAGTATGATTTTTTGGGGTTGGCGGCGCTGGACGTACTGAAGGCTTTGTATTTCGCGGGGGGCTCTAGCTTGGCTAAGGCTTTACCGGGCAAGCAGAGGGGGGGACTATTGACAGTGATTTCGCGGGAGGGCCTTTTGCGGGAGGCGGGGGTGGAAGATACCAAGCCTTTTTTGGAACTGGTGAAAAAATTGGCGCAGTGGCGGGCCGGGGAGAAAAATTTTACGCTGCAATACTTCTTTGGCGTGGTGTTGAATGAATCCGGTTTTTTAGATTATGTGCTGAAGGATAGCAACCGGCTGCCTTTGCTAAATAAGGTGTCGACTATTTTTAATGAGATAAAGAGAATGAGCAGGAACGGCGAGTCTCTGGGGGTAAAGGATTTTGTGGCGCGAGTTGGTTTGTTAAGAGATAACGGAGTGGCTTTGACGGCGGAGCCGTGGCAGTCAAAGAGGGAAGCGGTGCGTTTGATGACAGTTCATAAAGCTAAGGGTCTGGAATTTGAGCAGGTGTTTTTAATTAAGCTGACGGATCATCACTGGGGTAATATTCGGAATAGAAATCGAGTGCCGCTGCCGGCCGGCATGGTCAAATTTGATCCGATCCAGGAACAGGAGAACAACGGAGACGAGCGACGACTCTTTTATGTGGCTTTGACGAGAGCTAAACAACAGGTTTATTTGTCATCGGCGCGGTACGGAAGCAGGGGACAGGAGCTGGTGCCCGCGGTTTTTGTGCGAGAGATAGGAAGGCAGCATATGAAGGAAGTTGACACGGCGGAGCGGGAGGAGGAAGCGGTGGAGCGACTTAAGACGGCGTTGGCGCCAGTGCGTTTGTCTGCTGACGGCGACATTAGAGACTGGCTGCATGAAAAATTGGAGGGTTATGTGATGAGCGTGACGCATTTAAATAATTACTTGGAGTGCCCGCGGCTATTTTACTATCGTAACTTGCTGCGGGTGCCGGCGGCTAAGACAAAGCATATGGCGTTTGGGACGGCGGTGCACGGGGCGCTTAGAGATTTGTTTGTGAGGTTTAACGAAAAAGGGCGTTGGCCCAGTGAGAAGTATTTGATTGACAGGTTCGGGTATTATTTGAGCGGGGAAGATTTGACGGATAGGGAAAGGGAAGACAGCGCCCAATTTGGTAAAAAAATACTGGGGGATTATTACAGATTTTATAAAGGCAGCTTTAAGCCGGCTGTTTTAGTGGAGTATGATTTTCGGTCACACCACGTGCGTTTGGGGAATCTAACGATTACGGGGAAGTTGGACAAGGTGGAGTTGCTTGGTGGTAAACGCGTCAACGTAGTTGATTATAAGACTGGCAATCCGGACAATGCGGCCAGGCATTTGAGAGACGAGGGGGGTTACCGGAGACAGTTAGTGTTTTATAAGTTGTTGGGCGATTTGTCACCGCGATTCGCGTATGAGGTGGTGAGTGGTGAGATTGATTTTGTGCAGCCGAGCAAGCGGACGGGGAGGTTGGTCAGGAAAAAGTTTGCGATAGGAGACGAAGAAGTAGAGAAATTGAAGGAAGCAGTGGAGCAGGTGGAGAGGGAAATTAGAGAGTTAAAGTTTTTAGATAGTGGGGGGTGCGGGAAGTGCGAGTATTGTAAGTGAAAAAGCCCGCGGGGTGGCCGGGGCTGGAGGGATAGTTTATCGCAATCGCTCTAGCGGGACAAAGTACCAGTACTTGTCTCCCTTGGCTAGCTCTGTTTGTAGCTCCTTCTCGACTGCTTCGATGTGCTCTGGGTGTTGGTTGCGACTTATCTCAAGGTGGAGTCTGCGCAGCAAATCGGTAGCGCGGTCGCGTTGGGGATGTTCTTTCAGCCAGCGGTCTGTGTAGGGAGACAAATGCCGGGCGGGGTCGTTAGGGGGTCGTCGACGATAATAGCGACAGAGACCCGCGATGGTCTGCCCGGTGAGTATTAGTGGTGCTGGGCCAAAAATGATGGCGACGGCGATTAGGATTACCATTTCCATGGTTATCTCCTGTAGTTGAGTAGAGTACAATTGAGAGGAACAGAGTAAGCATAGCATGACTAGTCGCAGATGTCAAATTGAAGTTGTTGTATCTTGCCGATATAATCATCGATAGTAGCTATGAAGCTGGTGGGACTTTGGTTGATAGTGGTCGTTGCTGTTTTGGCGGCGGGCGGTATTTTAGTGTATCGCTCGACGGCACCCGATGGCGATGTGGTACCGCAGGGCGAGGCATCTCTTGAGGAAGCGCCGGCGGCTGGAACGTCCAACGGCCAATTTTTGCAGATGCAGCCTGACGCGGCGTCACCAGGAGAGGCGGGGGATGGCGGCGAGGGGGTAGAAGCATCGCCGGTTGCTGAAACTTCCGAGACTGGGTTGTCGGCCGATCAAGATGTTACAGAGAAAACTATTATTTCTATGACTGATACGGGCTTTGCGCCGGAAACGGTTACGGTAGCCGCTGGCAGCACGGTAACTTTTGTGAATAATGGCCAGGCGTTGCACTGGCCGGCTTCAGATGTGCACCCGACGCATGAGTTATTGCCTGGTTTTGATGCGGGGCGTGGCATAGCCACGGGCGACGAATATGCGTTCACTTTTACTGAAGTGGGAAGATGGAGTTTTCATGACCATTTGAACCCGCAATTTATGGGCGCGGTGGTTGTTGAATAGAGTGACAATATCTTTCTACGGCGGGGCGGGGGGCGTGACTGGTAGTAAGCACTTGCTGGCGGTAGGGAATAAACACATTCTGCTTGATTGCGGCACATGGCAGGGGGCACCGGAGGTGCGGAAGAAAAATCGTAGTTTTCCTTTTAAGCCGGAGGCGGTTGACTGCGTGGTACTATCACATGCTCACGTTGACCACTGTGGTATGTTGCCGCTCTTGGTTAAGCGGGGGTTTAGGGGATCGATATTCGCGACAGAGGCGACGCGGGATGTAGCTTATCTGATGCTGAAAGACATGGCCAAGATTGAGTGGCAGGACGCGGAATATCGTCGGCGCCACGAGGTGGGGACGCTAGATGAACGTGAGCCTTTATTTGATGCGAGGGATGTGGTTTTAGCAATGGAACGGTTTGTGTCAGTGCCGTACGTGCGGCACAGAAACGAGTGGCGTGAAATTGCCCCAAAGGTGAAGCTCAAGCTTTATGACGCGGGGCATATTTTGGGATCGGCTGTTTGCGTGCTGGAGGCTGGGGAGGGGAAAGGACTTAAGCGCATAGCTTATTCGGGGGACATTGGTCCGCCGGGTATGCCGCTTTTATTTGACCCGCAAGTGCCGCGGGAGAAAATTGAAGTTCTGATACTGGAGAGCACTTATGGTAGCCGGAGGCACGAGACGTCGGAAGGGACTGAAGAAAGGTTGGTAAATTGTATTAAGACTGTGCTTAATCGGGGGGGCAAAATGATCGTGCCAGCATTTTCGCTGGGGCGCACCCAGGGCATTGTTTACCTTTTGCATAAACTGACTAATGAAGGGAGACTGCCGCATTTTCCTATTTATGTTGATTCTCCTTTGGCTGTTAGGTTAACTGATGTATATAGGCAGCATCGTAGTGAGTATGATGAAAAGTCCGGGGTGGATTTTCGCGGTCCGCATGACAAGCCGTTGGCTTTTCATAATTTGAGGTATATAAGGTCGGTGGAGGAGTCGAAGCAGCTCAATGAGCAGCCGGGTCCGCTGATGATTATATCGGCATCGGGAATGATGGCGTACGGCCGGGTAGTGCATCACTTGCGGCAGGGCGTAGCCGATCCGAAGAATGCCATTTTTGTGACTGGCTACCAGGCGGAGGGCACGTTAGGGCGGCGTATCCTGGAGGGGGCGCGGCGTGTTGATATTTTTGGCGACCGCTTGGCGGTGAGAGCGCAGGTGTGGCTGTTCAATGAGCTGTCGGCGCACGCTGATCGTGAGCAATTACAAAGGTATGCTGAAGGATTAGAGGGTTTGCGCCAGGTTTTTCTAGTGCATGGTGAGCCGCACCAGGCGGACGACTTGAAGAAACAGCTGGAGCTGGCACATCCGGAGTGGTGGGTGGAGCGGCCGAAAGAGGGAGACAGTTACGAGCTATAAGTTATTGTTTGTTCTGCCAGCGTTCGTGGCTGGGGTGCCACTGGAGGTTGTGGGCATCAGCTTTTTTAACGGCGCCTCTCTGTTTTTGCATGATGGTTTTTTCGTCGCGAGCGGCGAGGCCATTGCCGGTTAGCAGGCCAATCATGAAGCCGGGTCCGAAGCCGATAATGCTGTGGAAGACAATGAGGGCGGCGAAATAGGCAATGTCGGAGAAGCTCATAATTTGCTTTTTCCGGAGATGGCCAGCGTGTAGGCGAGAAAGAGGCCGAAGAAAAATCCGGCTAGGGTAAACGCTCCCCAGAGGAGAAGATGATCAAAGACGGTTAGCATTGACGGTAGTTTCATTATAATGTATGGCTACGTTATGTCGAATGGGCAGCTGGTGGTGGGGAAGCGAAAGATTGGCCCGGGGGAGCCGACTTTTGTGATTGCTGAAGGGGGCATAAATCACAACGGAAGTGTTGGCCAGGCTAAGCGGCTGATTGAGGCAGCGGCGGAGGCGGGAGCCGACGCGGTAAAGTTTCAGAAGCGCAATTTGGCTGAACTGTATCAGAGGAATATTTTGGATAACCCAAATCGTGAGGAGCAGAAGTATCAGTATCTTATTCCTCTGCTCAAAGAGTTTCAGCTGCCGGAGGCGGCATATGAAGAAATGGAGCGCTATGCCGACGCGGCCGGCATTATGTTTTTGGTTAATCCTTGGGACAGCGGGAGCGCTCGAGATATTGAAGGGCGGCTACACGTACCGTTGTATAAGATTGGCTCGCCGGACATGACTAATGATGAGCTGCTGGAGTTAGTGGCGAAGTTTAAGAAGCCGATGATCGTGTCGACGGGTATGAGTGTGGAGAGCGAGATTGAACATGCGGTCCAGCTACTGCGCCGGCTCAACGCTGCTTTTGCCATTCTACACTGCAGCAATATTTACCCGGCGCCATTTGATGAAGTTAATTTGCGGTTTATGGAGAAACTCAAAGCATATGGCGTGCCGGTAGGCTACTCGGGGCATGAGCGTGGTATTGCGGTGTCGATCGGCGCGGTGGCGCGAGGGGCGTGCATCATTGAGCGGCATTTGACTATGGACAAGGACTTGGAGGGGCCGGACCACAAAGCAAGCTTGCTGCCGGAGGAGTTTAAATCACTGGTGGTCGGGATTCGACAGGTGGAGAAGGCGGTGGGGCGGGCAGTCAAGCGGATATCGGTAGCGGAGCGTATGAATCGGGAGATTTTAGGTAAGAGTATTGTGGCAGCCACGTTCATTTCTGATGGAACAACTATTACGCGCGAGATGCTGACGACAAAAAGCCCGGCGAAGGGGCTGTCACCCCAGCGGCGGGACGAAGTGGTGGGATTAGTGGCGCAGCGCGATGTTTTTGCTGGTGAGGCATTAACGGAAGATGACCTGACAGCTGGTACTATTCTTGAGACGTTCGACAACTCCGGCATCGCTTGGCAGTGGGGGCCAGTGGTGCGCTGGCACGACTTCAGGCAGTATTTAAAATATGAGCCGGCCGTGTTCGAGTTTCACTTGTCAGATAAGGATTTAGACGAAGAGGTGCCGCGGGGAAATTTTAGTCAGCAAGTGGTAGTGCACGCGCCGGAGTATATGCACCGTACCTACTTGAATCCGTCGGCGGAGGACGCGGCGGAGCGGCGGATCGCGCTTGACACTTTGCAGCGCAGTGTGGACGTAGCGCGGCGCTTGGGCGAGTCATTTGTGGGGCAACCCAAGCTGGTGGTGCATCCTGGCGGTATAACTTTACAACCGGCGCCGGAGGCAGGAAAATTACTGGACATCTTTACTGATACTTTGGGCCAGTTGAAAACTGACGGAGTGGAAATCTTGCCGGAGAATTTGCCGCCGAGACCGTGGGTATTTGGCGGCGAGTGGGCAGGAAACATTTTTCTGTTAGGCGAAGAGATAAAGAGATGGCTGGAGGAAACCGGGTATAAGATGTGTTTTGATACCTCGCACGCAGCGCTGGCGTGTCATGCGAAAAAGGAATCGCTGATTAATATGGTGGAGATGCTCAAACCTTATATCAGGCATTTGCACGTGGCGGATGCAGCCGGTATCGGCGATGAGGGCTTACAGATTGGCGAGGGCACGATCGACTGGGCAGCGGTATTAAGTCCCCTGGCGGGCTATCAGGAAACCATGGTGCCGGAAATTTGGCAGGGACATTTGCACGGAGGCAAAGGATTCTTGCAAGCGATGGAACATTTGAAGCAGTATATGAAATGAGGCTATGTATAAGCTAGAAAAATTTTATACGAAAGATTTTGATCGGCAGCGATACCGGGAAGATAAATTTGCGCAAGAGCACATCGCGGGCAAAAGCAGTGCGGAGTTCCGGAAGCAAGGTTTTTGGCCTTTACTTGAAGAGTATTTGCCGAGAGAAAAGAAGATTTTAGATGTGGGGTGCGGTATTGGGGGATGGATATTGTTTTTGAAGGAAGAGGGTTATGACGTGGAGGGGATAGATATTGCGGCGAGGACGGTGCGGGCGTTGACCGAGTATGATCCTGACTTGAAGGTGAAGGTGGCCAGCATGACGGCTATTCCTTATGCCGATGGCAGTCTGGACGGGGTCTTGGCTATTGGCACGTTGGAATATGTGGAGGATAAGGTGGAGGAAGCGCTGCGAGAGGTCAGACGCGTGCTGAAAAAAGATGGCGTTTTCTTCGCGGAGGTGCCGTCTTTGAGTACGCTGCGCCGGCTGATTTATGTGCCGTTAAAACGCTTAGAGAAAGTGCTACGAGGGACTTTAGGTCATCAGCTAACATTTTCCAATTACTTGTTTGGCAGAAATGAATTAAAGAAGTTGTTGGAGGCAGCCGGGTTTGAAGTGTTGGAAGTGCGGCCGCACGAGTTGCCAGATGCAGACAGTCATTATGGGCTGCATGTTGACTGGCCGTTTTTGCGGGGGGCGGAGCCTTATAAACTAAATGCCTTGGGATTGTTGGTAAAAAAAATAGCCAATGCCGTTTCGCCGTGGGTGGCGTCGACGGGCATGGTGATAGTGGCTAGAAAGCGGAAGGATGAATAAGTTACTGCTGGCTATAGCGGTAGCGGGCCTGACGGTGTCGGGTTATCTGTTATTTACTTACCAGACGGCAGGACCGATAGTGTGTCTGTCGGGGCACGGTTGCGAGGCTGTGCGGGCCAGCCGCTTTGCGGTAATCTTTGGTTTACCCGTGCCGTTGTACGGCGTGTTTTACTACTTTGGGCTGGGTGTCTTAGCAGCGTTGTGGAATCCAGCAGAGGCGCGGCGGCTGCGCTTACCGCTAAGGGCAGTGACGGGAGCTGGCGTGGCTGGCTCGGCTTGGCTTACTTATTTAGAGGTATTTGTTATTAAAGCGTGGTGTAGTTGGTGCGTGATTAGTGCGGTGTTGGCCGTCATGGCATTTTTGCTCGTTTGGGGTAAACTATATGCCACATATTCTTATGGAGATAACAAGTGAGGCTAAAGTAACTGTCGGCCTATTAGCAGTTACGGTGTTGGTTATAATAGGCGGCGCCTGGCTCGCGGGCCGGCGCGGCACAGATGACGGGGGGACTGCCCAAGTAGCACAGATGGATCGTTTGGTGCGGGGAGACAGCGCTGTGTTGGGAGCCCAGGATGCGGCGGTTACGATAGTTGAGTTCGCTGATTTTCAGTGCCCGGCTTGCGGCGCGCTGCACCCAGTTATGCAGCGGGTGATGGAAAATAACAGGGACCGGTCGGTGCGTTTTGTATTCAGACATTTTCCTTTGCCGCAGCATGAATACGCGCAGCTAGCGGCGGAAGCGGCGCAGGCAGCGGGGACACAGGGGAAGGCATGGGAATATTATGATTTGTTATTTGAGAACCAGGACAGTCTGGCTCGCGGTGACTTGGAAAGTTATGCCGAGCGGCTCGGACTTGATATGGCAGTGTTTCGGGCAGCGTTGGACGATGGTAGGTATCGGGGAGTGGTGCAGCAAGACGTTGACGACGGCCGAGCGCTGGGGGTTAAGGCCACGCCGACTGTTTATATTAACGGGGTACAGTACACTGGCCGGTACGCAGAGGAAGAACTGCAGGCGGCGATTGATCGGGCGCGGTAGGTGAAACTACCAGGCAGTCCAGCCGCCGTCGATGATGAGGTTGGCGCCGGTCATGTAGGCGGAGGCATCGGAGGCGAGGAAGACTAGCGGGGGGCCGACTTCTTCTGGGTTAGCCATGCGGCCAAGGGGGACGCGGTCGCCATACTTCTTCTGAAATTCTTGGTCGTGGCCTTTTAGAACACCGCCGAAAGATAATGTGTTAGCGCGGATATTTTTGGAACCATAGGTGGTAGCCAGATATTTAGTTAGCATAACTACGCCGCCTTTAGTGATGGCATAATCGACTGGCTTTTGGGTACCGCTGGGGTAGATGCGCTGGTCGGGACCGGCGAGGCCGTAGATAGATGAGATGTTTATGATGTTACCGTGGCCTTGTTTTAGCATGTGCTTGATAGCCTCTTGGGCAACAAATACATAGCCGCGCAGGTTGACGGCTAGGCTTTGTTGGAGAAGCTCCTCTGGATAGTTTTCGAACAGTTGATTGTTCTTGTCGGCTAACTTGTCAAACTTGGGGTCGATGGCTGCGTTGTTGACGATAACGTCAATAGGCCCGCGTTGTTTAATGGCTTGCGAGAAGCCTTGCCGGACTGATTGTTTGTCGGACACGTTCATTTTAATATCGGTGTCGGGGGTGATATCGGTGACAATCACGGTGGCTCCGGCTTGTCGTAGAGCCTTGGTAAAGTGTTGGCCGAGAAAACCTGTTCCGCCGGTGATGAGCACGACTTTGCCGTCTAGGCCGAAGGGGTTGTCTAAATTTTTGGCCATTGTGAGGGGTCTACTTGTGAAGGATCATCTATAGCAAGTGTAGCTAATTTTTGCAAGATGTCATTGGGGAGAGGGCCAGCCTGTATGGCAGCTAGGCCTGTTTTCAGGTGTTCCGGCGCAACGGTACCGATCAGGATAGTGGAAATAGCGGGATGGGAGGCGGCGAAGCGGATGGCCAGAGTGGGTAAGTCTGTGCCCAGAGCGGCGGCAATTTTGGCAGCGGCCCGAGAATTATTTTTGAGAGAGGTAAGCGCGGGAGGAAGTTTTTCGGCGGCCGGGGTTAAGGCGCCTTTGAGCAGCACGGAGCGGCAAATGACGCCGACGTTTTTTTCTTTGGCTCGGGGAAGAACTTTAGCTGCCATACGTTGATCAAGAATACTGTAGGCGGTTTGGATAGTTGAGAAGAATGAGACTGCGACGGGTCCTGTCGCCGTGGTGCCATTCCGGCCCTGCGGCCACAGTCGCGCTTCGCGCTTAATGTTCCTCGGGCCGGAAGCCTTTCCACGGCGCCACCCGTCGCTTCGGTTATTGGGTACCCGCAGTGCGGCTAGCGGCACTTTTTCTCCGCGGCAGGCGAGGCCGATGTGCTGAACTTTTTCCTCCGCTTGTAACTTCTGCATGATTTCGATTAGTTCTTCAAGATTGTCGAAGTCGGGTGATTCGATGTGGAGTTGTAGGAGAGGTAGGGTGGTTAATTTTAGATTCTGGCGGCTGGTGTCAACCTCTGCGCGAATGCGCCGTTCCAATTCTGGTCCGGTCAGGTTCGGTTCTTCTCTTAGAAACTGGGCGCACTTAGTGCCGACGACTATGCCCTCCAGTTGGCTAATGCCGAACTTGCCGATGCGTTCTTCGGCCACGCCGTAACCACGGGCGGTGTCGAAGTAGGTGATGCCGAGTTCGACTGCGGTTTTGAGGATGCGTTCCGCTTCTTTATCTGACGGCAGAGTTTTAACGCCAATACCGTAGGGCAGGCCAATTTCCACGGTGCCGAGGCCGAGGGGCGAGACGTTTAGCCCGTTTTTGCCAAAGACGAGAGTTGACATCTTGTCTTAATTGGTGTTATAAAGCTTTGTTGTCCGATTAGTGTTCTAATTGGAGACTACCACGATAGTCCTTTGAAAATGAAGGGTATTCCTATGGAGCCTATTGGGTTAGGCCTAGTTGGCGTGTATGCGCTATTGATGAGTTTTTGGTGGTTCACTATGAAGCGGTTGTTTAGCCTTGGGGGGGCAGAAGATCAGGGTAGCTTGAGTACAGTTGTAAAAAGTGTTTCCGGTCTGGGCGCTGGGGCTCTAGTGATGGCTGCGTTGTGGAAGAACGGTTTCGGCCACTATGTTCACAGTGTGCCGGCTTCTTTTTGGGGGTGGCTGGCGGCGACGATTGTGCTGAATATCTTCATTGCTCACTTCTATGTGAAAGCGATGGAAAAGTCGGTGGCTTCAGTAGCCGTTCACGTCACAGCGCTGGCGCCGATTGTGGCCATTGGCACAGCTTGGTTTTTTCTGGACAAAGAACTGCCGGGTCCCGTTGGCGTAGTTGGTATCGTCACCGTTCTTATTGGCCTGTACGTACTTCACTTCAACCCTAGGCACTATGGATTCAACTTAGTTGGCCCGGTGGTTGAGGTTTGGCAGAAGCGAGGCAGTTGGTTGTGGTACGCGCTTGGCGTGGCAATGTTTGCCGGGTGTTCGCTGCCTATCGATAAGAAGTGCGTGCTGCTGGGGGACCATCTTATCGCGCCTGGATTAACGTTGCTGATCGCCTGGGGTGTGTTTTGGGGTGGCAAGTCGGTGGTGGCTGGTGACTGGCGGAGAGTGGCCTTGCTACCTAGGCGGAAAGTTCTCTTTACTTTGTTGGTGATAGCGATGTGCTTTGGGGTAGCCAACGGTTTTCAGGCAGCTGCGTACTACTATGGTTTTGCTGCCAGTGTGGGTTCCTTAAAGCGCTTGGACGCGCCCCTAACTGTCTTATGGGCTTGGTTGTTTTTGCGAAAGGAAGAGCGTAGTGAAGGACACTTTGCCTTTCGTATTGCCGGCAGCCTGATAGCTTTTACAGGAGCTCTCCTGATCTGGCTGGACGGAGTTGTCTAGAAGAAAAAAGGCCTGGCGCGGAGATGAGTTTTTAGTTCATCTGCGCCAAGGCCTGTTTTTTGTTTTTAGTGTTTAATGGAAAGCATCGAGTGGCACTTTGACGATGACCTTTTTGACTGGCGCCGGGGAGTTAGTGATAGCGGTGCCAAGGAGGGGCGCGTGGGCATCTTCAGGGAAAAGAATGACAATGGTGCCGGGCGCCGCCTTTACTTGATGGTATTCCCCAATGCGGAGTCGTAGCATCGTTGTGTCAGCGCCTGGGTCATAGGGTTTGTCTTCGAGGCAGTCGCCAGCGGGGGCGTAGTAGATAGTTTCTCTCCCGCAGAGACAGAAGTGTACGTCGATGAAATTTCTGTGTGCTTCGAATCGTCTGTCCCAACTGCGGGTTGGGGTTTCTACAACAGTGGCGTCGATCGGAATTTGACGGTCCAGGGTGTACTTCCCCGCTGGTGCATTGCCGTCTAGTGTGGCCAACCAGTCGAGGACTGTTTTCCAGAGGGGATGGTGCAAGACTTGCTCACGCAGGGCTTGTCTGTGGTCGATGTGGGTGATGATGGCCATGGTTCTACTTTCCTTGGGTAAAGGACAGAGGGGTGAGTTTCCGCATGCTGCTTGCGTAGCACCTCTTGCTTTTTTTGTCCAGAGGTGGTTATCTTTCGGGCATGAGAGAAAGAGCGAAAAATCCTAAACGAGAGCCGGTGGCGGTGGCGGCGATTATTCCGGCGCGGGGCGGGAAGCAGAGTATTCCTTATAAGAATTTACAGAAACTGGGAGGCAAGACTCTATTAGCTTGGGCGATTGAGGTAGCTTTGGCCGCCGATAAAATTGACGTAGTGGTTGTCTCAACAGAAGATGAACGCACTGCTAAAGAAGCAAAAAAACTAGGGGCGTTAGTTGCTCCCAGGCCAGCGGAATATTCACAACCGACCAGTGGGGACGCGGGGTTTTACACTCATGCCGTGCAGTGGATGGAAAAAGAATATGGCTGGACTCCTGAACTATTGGTTAACCTTCGCCCCACCAGTCCGCTGCGGTGGCCGGACGATATAAATAAGATGGTGGAGTATATGTTTACCCATATGGAAGCAGATGGCGTGAAGAGTCTTATTCCAGCTCCCCTTTTGCCTTATAAAATGTGGCAGTTTAGTGATGAGAAATCGCGGCCAATAGGTGAGTCAGGATCGCTTAAGCCAGTTTTTGATAATGAGTACCGCCTAACTTACGGACCAGATCAACCGCGACAAAAAATTCAAGAAATGTTCCCGGTTTATTTCCAGGACGGGCAGATAGATATTACCCGACGAAAGTTTATCTTACAACCAGAGTGTTTGAGGTATGACAACGTGTGGGGCAGCAATTTGCACGGGTATGTGCTAGACCCGCGCACCAGTACGGATTTAGACGGGCCAGAAGATTTTCGGCGGGCGGAGAAGATTTACCGGCAGTTGAAAGAGGAACGTGACCTGTACTAATACTCCTCAGCCTCGGGTCCTGCCGCGGCGGGAGCCTTCCGGCCGCCTGCGGCCGCAGTCGCACTACGTGCTTGATGCTCCTCGGCGCCGGTATCCCGCCGCGTCACCCGAGGCTGGTGGCCTAGGAGAGGGTATATTTTTATGGCCAAACTCTTCTTCTAGATTTTTGAGGCCGGCGGGGCCTTGTCGCAGGGCCTGTTCGATTTTTGTGCGCATGTTGGCTGGCATGTTAGCTAATAACCCCTGTATGAGGTCTTCTGCAGTGACGGTGGAATGATTAGCAGAAATAGCGGCGTTGACGGCTGCTTTTTGCAGTTCTTTTTTAATTCTCCCTTTTAATAACCCGGGAACGGGCGCCTGATTTACGGCTTGTTCCAAGGCTTGGGTGGCGGTGGAATCCCAGGGAAGAGAGCGGGGACTAGTACTTTGTTTTTTTAACCAAACCATATGGTTACTTTAATAGCATATAGTTGTAATCTCAAATTATTAATGACCAAAGCTCGAAACTCCAAATATACTATACGGCGCAGATGGCTTGACACGGTTAGGTATTTGTAGTAATACTTTGTTATACAATTTATGGTTAATTATAATCTAGAAACTTATCTCCTTGTTTTGCTGGCGGTGGTGGCGGCTGTTTTGGTGGTGGCGCTGCCTGACTCATATAGTCAAATTGATAGGCTAAGCTTACTGGCGGGGCGTTCTTTCAGTTTTTCTGGTCTAACGGACCAACAAGGCGTTGATAAAGAGCTAGTGCTTGGTGGCGGCGGTGTGCGCCCGAGCGGTTTTGTTGACTACCCGGTGGTGCATCCCAAGCGCACCATGGGGAAGGTGTTTGGGCCGGGAGTTTTCAATAGGCCGGAGCAGGAGAAATAAGTTGTATGGCAGGTATGTTGAGCATGAGTGGCATTCGCAAAGGGGTAGCCGTAGTGCTGGATGATGAGCCGTACGTGGTAGTACTGGCCGAATTTTTGAAGAAACAGCAGCGGCGGCCGGTGGTGCGAGCGACGCTCAAACATCTGCGAACTGGCCGGACGCGGGAGCATACGTTTATGCAGTCGGATAAAATACAGGTGGCTAATGTTGAGCGCAAGCCATATCAATTTCTTTATGCTGATGGGGAACGGTATGTCTTTATGGACCAGGAAACGTATGAGCAAGTTGAACTTGGTGATGACGTGGTAGGAGAGGCGGCTAAATATTTTCTAGAGGGGCAGGTAGTCACGCTTCTGTTGTTTGGGGGAGCAGGGGTGGCGGTGGATCTGCCAATAAAGATTGAGCGGCGGGTGGCCACGGCGCCGCCAGGAGTGAGAGGCGATACCTCGACTAATGTCATGAAGGAAGTGGTGGTGGAGGGGGGAGCCAGGGTAAAAGCGCCGTTGTTTGTTAAGGAGGGTGATATTATTCGGATTGATACCAGGACGGGTCAGTATGTGGAGAGAGCCTAACTGCTGGCGCTGGAGTAACGCTTGAGGCCGGCGCGCCAGGCGAGGTTGGCCAGGAGCAAAAAAATGGCAGTGATAATAATGGCGACGGGCAGTTGCCATATCTGCAAGCGGCCGGTCAACGCTTGGGCGGGGACGAAGACGAGAAAAGCAATCGGCAGCAAGTAGGTTAGGGTGACTCTAGGCAAGCGGGGAAAGATGTCGAAAGGAACGGTTAGTGGTTCGGTGAGCAGAGACAGGAAGCCCCAAAGCGACTCTAGGCGCTCGGTGAAGAACACTAGGGAAGTGGCCAAGATGAGCAGGCTGTAGTAGATGGTTATGCCTAAGGTCGTGATAATGACAAAGAGAGCCCATTGGAGGGAGGAAATGTGCGGTATGAGGGTGGT
>CAYSWF010000005.1:0-16532 GCA_964434765.1 uncultured Candidatus Saccharibacteria bacterium | reverse complement strand
ACACCTGGTGTTGACGGAGAAACACCAGGTGTTGAGGAGGCGCCGTCACCATGGCTGCTCCGAGCCAGCACCCTAGCCAACGACATCGGTGACAGTGAAGATACTTTTGAACACCTGCCAGCCAGCCTGCGCAGCACTCGTTTATCAGAACCACAGTTCGACGGGCAGCGGACTTACCGCACCACCACCGCCCCTTTAATCCCCCTTAGTTTTAACATAGGCGATTACGTGCGAGTACTGTGGGATAAGGAAAAAACCGGGCGGCCGGATACCAGCCTGGAACTTATCGTGCGCGCCACCAGCCAGGAAGACCTGCAAATCATTACCCCGACCGGCACAAAGCTGCCACTGTCTCTCGATGGCACAGCGGTAAAAATAGACGCGCGCGCTGTCCCATTTGACGACCGCGGCTTTATCACCATTATTATTGATAACCCGGGGCAGCAGCCCGTGGCTATTGACTTAATTGCCCTAGGTTTGGCTCGCACTCCATGAATAAACAATCTCGACTTACTGGCGCCGTCTTCCTTGTCGCCGCTCAAGCCGTGGTGCTTGGTTTAGGCTACGTTACGCACTTATGGATCGGGCGGGTGTTGGGCCCCGCCTCTTACGGAATTTTTGGTGTCGTTCTGTCCCTGCAAACCATTGTCGGCATGGTGCTTACCTTTGGCGTTCCCATGGGCGTCTCCCGTTTTGTTGCCCAAGATGAAAAACATAGCCAAAGCATTCTTCGCCAGGCCCTGCGCCTACAAGCGGTAGTAGCCCTCCTGGTCGCCCTCGTCACCATATTAGCTGCCCCTTTACTGTCTCGTTTGCTAGGCGACGCCTCGCTCCTAAGCTTCATTCAATTTGTCGCTCTCGTTGTTCTCCTGCAAGCCTTCTACCAAATATATGTCCAATTCCTAAGCGGCATGCATCACTTTCACAAACAAGCCGCCCTTACCTCGCTCTACGCCGTTGCCAAATTGGCCGGCGCCATCACTCTCATCTATGTGTTTGGAGTCTATGGCGCCTTTGCCGGTTTTGCCGTCGGAGGAATTGTTGCCGCTCTCATCGGTTGGTATTGGACCAAGTCCCTGGGCGGCCCAGCGCACCGCCGCCTGCCTCTCCGATCATTCCTGGCCTTCGCTGGTACCTACATGTTCATTCTCATTGAGCTGCAAATACTTATCAGTCTTGATCTCTTTATGGTTAAAGCATTTCTTGCCAATGATATTTTGGTTGGTTATTACAATGCCTCGGCTACGTTAGCTCGCATTCCCTATCTCTTACTGTATGGTCTAGCCTTTATTTTACTGCCCAGCGTTTCCGCCCTTACCAAACCAGGCATCCCGCATGATCGTTCCGCCGCTTTTATCCGCGATACCTTGCGTTACCTCATCGCCCTCATTGTTCCCAGTGTCGCTTTAGCCTCTGCCACCAGTAAAAGCCTTGTTATTCTCTTCTATTCAGCTGCCTACCTGCCGGCCGCCACTCCCCTCACCATACTCATGATCGGCCTGGGCAGCCTGGCCTTTTTTCTGCTCTTGTCTAACATCGTGGCCGGCTCCGGCCAAGCTAAGATCGGTCTTATTATGACCAGTATTATCTTGGGTTTAAGCGCCACTCTCGGCTGGTTCCTCATTCCTCGCTATGGTCTTATCGGCGCCGCCTGGCAGACAACCGCCGCCGGCATTATTGGATTAATTATGATCTCCGCGTACACCTTTCGCGCCTTCCGCATCCCCGTGCCGTTCCGCAGCACAACCAATGTTCTCATTGCCACCGCTGTCTCCGTCAGCCTAACCTACCTTTGGGCAGCTTCTCCTCTTTCGTTAGTCCCCCAATACCTGATAGTGCTGGCCGTTTACCTTCTCATTCTGTTCGCTTTGGGTGAAATAACCCCCGCCGATCGCGCTCGGCTGTCTCGCTTGCATCCTAAACTTAATTGGTTAGCCCCTCGCTCTTTATGAAGACTGTTATCGTCGCCATTATCGTTTCTTTGATCGCGGCATCCGCCCTCACGTATGTCACGCTCGCCAGCCAGTCACGCCCCCGCATCAGTCTCGTTGAAAATATCCGCGGCATCCCGTTTCCCCAGGCGGAGAGCTCCGTCATCATCACCGAGAAACTGGCCCATGCCGACATTTACCTGAAGCAACCGCCTCTAACTCAACAACTTATACTTACTATTACTTTCACGCCCCACGCTACGGCGCTCCTAGAAGTTGGCATCCGGGAAAACTCTTTTTGGCTAAGCTACCCCAAATATGTGCTGTATGAAGAAAAATCGGACAGCCCGGCCGTATCGTCTTCAATAACAAAAACAGTTTCCATTCCCTTAACTGACAAAATAGTCGACCGAGACGGTTCTGTTGACCTCATGTTTTTCGCCTCACCGCCCAACTCGCCTTCCGTAGCCAAGATTACGGAAGACGCGGGTGTCCTTGATACCACCTACTGGCAATTGCATGACATAGCTGCCCAAGTAAAATTCTATTGGCCTAACCGGGCCGAGCTCAAAGATTATTTAAAGAGTATTCTTACTCGTGAAAAACCTCTCTAAAACATCTCGCTTTATTTTTATCCTCGCGCTGCTGTCTGCCGGAGGATTATTGTTGTTAGTCAAAACCGATCGCGAGTTTATAAACTTAGCGCCTTCGGAAGGCTTCGCCCATGGTGTAGAACTTCGTAGCCGCAGTACTTATGAACAATCATTTATTGCCACTCGTTCCACCATCACTCGTCTCGGATTATTTTTTATGCCTACCACCAAGGAGCTACCCGACGCTACCATAACAGTTACCGTCAAAAGAGCGGATAAAGTTATCAGCGAGCAAAGCTTGTCTGCCGCCTTCATTGATGGAGAAAATTTCTCGCAAATTCGTTTTCGCCCCCCGCTTACAGTAACTCGCGGCGAGCAACTTACTGTTAGTATTTCCGTACCCCCGGCGCTAGATAATGCCTTGCGTCTGCAGCAACGCCAGACGGATGCTACATTCAGCCCAGCCAATGTCAGTTTTTCCATTGACGGTAAAGTTCAGGATGCCCCGGCCGCCTACCAAGTTTTTTACGGGTGGCGTCCCTCTCTGGCCGTGCAAATAGGCGGTCTTCTTATACTAACAGCCATTATCCTGCCCCTCCCCAGCCTGCCGTTATATGTTCTGGGAGCCGCCATTCTATTCATTATGCCGGCTCTTCTGCTTAAAAGCCTGCCCTTAATTGATTTTTTCTACGCCGCTTTAGCACTAGGTGGGATGCTTATGCTTCTGCGTGAGCATAAGTTGCCGCTTATGCCCGCCTTATTTGGTGCTCATGTTTTTGCCTTTACTACCTGGTTGCCTCTGCACGCTTTAGCCGGTCGGGAATATTATGCCGCTTTTGCCCTTTTGCCTTTTATCCTGTCTCCCCGCCGCCGGCCGCTTCTGCCCGTCATCACTTTAGCTATCCTTCTTATTATTCTCTTCGGCGACTGGCAACCCATTACCTCCTTTCCTGATCAAGCGGCTAACTTCCGCGACATATTTTTTGACCCCAACCAAGTACCGGACAGCCAAAAAGTACCTGGCTACACCTGGGACCATTTCGGCAGTTATGTTGGCATTATCAGCGCTGCCCTGGCTTTCGTTGGGTTTATCTGGCAAGGCCGGCGGCACAAACTTGTCGCCCTCATCGGATTGCTCGGCGCACTTTTAGCTCTTGCCCCCTTCTTTACTAGAACCCTAGCTCGTCTTTTACCCCTGCCCCCCTCTCACTTCATCATCTTAACAACTTTTGCCGTGGCCTATTTTGCTGCCTTTGGCCTTCATGGCCTGCGTCGCTACCTCCAACCAATCAGACACACTAAAGATTACGTAGTACAAACAGTCATAGTTCTCTTAGTAATAATCGCTCTCCTCGACTTATGGCAGGTAGCCGCCGGCACCCTGGAATATGGCTTATTATAAAAACTTATGAAGTCCGAATTCCAACAAACTGCCAGTTTGGCTGGACTCATTAGCCTCACCGCCCTGGGCGGTGCTCTCATTGGTTTTGTTCTCCAACTGCTCGTCGCCTACTATTTTGGCGCTTCTGCCCAGACTGACGCCTACTTCATGGCCCTGTCTACTTCAGAACTCCTGTCCAAACTTCTGCTGGGCGGCTCCATTACGGCCGTCTTTCTACCCCTGTTTGTCAGACATCTGGCCCGCGGACAGCGAAGCACTGCCTGGCACCTGGCCTTGAACCTTTTTCACTTAACAGCGGTAGTATTTCTCGTCCTAATCATGCTGCTGGGCATTTTCGCCGCCCCGTTTGTGCACTTCATCGCCCCCGGATTCGATGGGGCCACCAGTGCTCTGACCATTAAACTTCTCCGCGTGCTCCTGCCCGCCTTCCTCTTCTTCTTCTTGGTTGAGCTGGCCTCCAGCATGCTGCAGGCCCTGAAGCAATTCGCTATTCCCGCCCTCCTGCGTCTTATCGCCCCGGCCACTTCCATTATTATCATCATCCTGTTCGTAAAAACATTTGGTATTTTTGCTCTCGCCCTTGGCACCGTCACCGGCTCCATTGTTCAACTTGGCTTTCTCTTGTGGGGCTTGCGCCGCCAAGGGCTCGTCTACCGTTTTATTTTTCAGCCGCATGACGTAGCTATCAAACGATTACTCTTACTAGTTTACCCATTTATTATGTCCATGTTAGTTACTCAAGGCGCCGGCATTGTCTACCGGGTGCTTGTCTCCGATCTCACGCCCGGCAGCCTGGCCGCCCTTAAATTTGCCGAGAAAATTACTCAACTCCTCGCCATAATATTTCTTACTTCCGTCACTGTTGTCATCTACCCCACCTTGTCCGAAAAAGCTGCGCGCCGAGATTATATTGGTATTCGTGACACTATAGCTAGTGCCTTACGCTTGATTACCTTTGTTACCGTTCCCGTCATCGTCGGCGTTGCCCTGCTCCGTGACCCCCTCATTTCCTTCCTCTACCAACGCGGTTCATTTAGCGCCGAAGACGCCGCTGCAACTAGCATCGCTCTGCTCTTTCTGGTACTCGGCCTCACCGTCAACGGTATCAGTTCCGTATTGGGGCACGCTACGCTGGCCCTGCAAGAAACCCGCGCCTCTGTAGCTGTCAGCATTGCTTCCCAAGCCATAGCTATAGCCCTATTCGTACTCTTAGTGCCACCTCTGGCCCATGCCGGCTTGGCTCTAGCCTCCGCTCTGGTTCCTTTGAGCATCGCGTTTCTCTACTACCTCTACCTCACCCGCTTTATTCCTAATCTCAAATCAATTTTTGGGCACAGCACCTACTGGAAAACAGCTGCTCTAGCCATCGCCCTGGCCGCTGTCGTCACTGTCATTTCTCCCCTAAGCCGCCAGTTGACCGACATTCAGCAACTGTCGTTATTCCTGCAACTCCTCCTCCCCTCCCTGGCCGGCGCCGCTGTCTTCTTCGGCGGCGCTTACCTTTGGCGTATTCCCGAGATGCGCGAGCTTACCGCCATCGCCCGCCGCAAACTCAACTCATATAAACAAAAAACCAACCATTGACATAACGCCTCACCATTTGTAGTCTGGGGCAAGTAGGTAAACCTTGTACTTTTTTTCACTCACGGAGGCTTAGCCATGACGGCCCCCATCGATGTTACGTGGCAAGCAGGGGGAGGACGCTATATCATCGCGGATAAACACCCCAACGGAGAATGGAAATTTGCAGAGAAATATTCCGGTGAAGAACGCTGGTATCCATTAGACTCCACGCCTGAACTCATCGCCACCGCCGAAGCACTACTGGCCCAACGGACCAGCGCCTCCGCGCCTCTGCCCCTGTCTCTCCATTGTCATCCCGGGCCGTAGCCAGCTGAAAAGCTCCTCTACCCCGTGACTTGCGTGCCTTCAGGCACGCTTTTTTATTTATCTCTTAAACTGCCCGATGGGTTTTAGCTCCTCCCCGGAAGCATCGGCCAAGGCCGTGAAAAAATCCGTTTCTATTTGCTTGCCTGCCCGAGCTGCCAAAGCTATGGCGACACACCGGTGCATTCCTTCTATCACCACCAGTTGGCCGTTCCTAAAAAGAGCGATGACCGTAGTTGTTCTCGGGAATATTCCTTGTATCTTCTTAAGACCGGCGTGTTCCTGCATATCCGGCCGCCTGGCTAGCTGGGCAAACGTCGGAGTGAATATCCCGCCGTAATGCCGCTCCATCCAAGTTTTAAACGGACCACCGTGCCACCTAGGCACCACAGCTAGTGGATCAATTACTTGGTAAAGGGACCAATATCTTTTCTGCAGGCCTAAGGCCTTCACATATCGCATCCGCCACTCTTCCCACCCGCTAAACCCACGCTCGCGAGCGTGGCCCTCCCATCGTTCCTTTCCCTCCTCGTTGCTGCGCCAGATCTCAAAGACATCCGCAAACGACAACTCGCGTATCCACTTATAATGTTCCGCCGGTAAGTCAAACATTATACCATTGTAAACCATTTTCACCGCCCACCGCACAATAAAAAAACTCCAGCAATAGCGCTTAATCTGCTGGAGTAGAAATACCTACCCCGGTAAACCGAAGGACGACTTAGGCACACCGGCAGCCGGCGTAGCTAAGCTCGCATACCTCGGGCTCAAACTCCGGCCACACTTCGTCAGTGTTAATGAGCCCGCCGCATCTGTCACAGTACCTTTCCCTGACGTTGGGGTTGCGCGTGCCAGCCCGCTGCAGAGAAACCACTAGATTGCCAATTACCACTGATCTGCTAGAAATTGATGCATTGTCAAGCTTCGCCAGTTCCTCCTCATCATCTGGCGGCATTTCATTTCCCAGTGACCGGATAAGCTGCCTTCTTTGTTCCAGTAAATAGTTGATCTGGCGCTTGGCAACGGTGGCCATTCGCTGATTACCTTCCTGGTATTGACGAGCTTTATATTTAATCAGCTCGTCAATCTCCGCTATCCTTCCCCGCGCGTCTGCTGATCCTGTGGCATTCATAAGTCACCCCTCTTTTTTATACAAAGAACCTGGAAAACGGTTACCGAAACAATTCCGTTTTACCACCAGACAACCCTGATGTCAACTAATCGGTTATCTGTCCGTCAAAGTGTTCATTATCCGCGTTAGCGTCCGCTTTTGTTTTGTGCACCACCCCGTCGCGATGCTCTGGCGGTGCATAAATACTATACAATTTAAGCTCGCCTTTCCCCGTATTAATAACATTGTGTTTAGTACCGGCCGGAATCACCACAGCATAGTTGTCCTGCAGCTCGCTCTCCACGCCATTAAGGACTACTCTAGCCTCGCCCTCCTCAATGCGGATAAACTGATCC
Source organism: uncultured Candidatus Saccharibacteria bacterium (assembly GCA_964434765.1). GTDB lineage: Bacteria > Patescibacteriota > Andersenbacteria > UBA10190 > UBA10190 > CAYSWF01. The sequence continues at coordinate 9,252 of CAYSWF010000005.1, read as the reverse complement.
AATCTGTGTACCTCTTCGCCAATTTCCTCTCCCGGCGGCAAGTTCATCAAAACCAACTGGCTGTTTTTAGCCGTATACAACACCCGCCGGTAGTTGGTGTTTTCCTTTGTGGCTTTTTCAATATCCGTGATAAATCCTTTCATACTATCTAATCTACATTATACCAGCCCTACTTGCCACATCAAGCCCGACGCTGGGGCCCATCTGTAAACATCGTCACTTCAACAAAGTGCCATACTACCATAAATCGATTTATGGTAGTGAAGCCACCAAACTCGAATATCACCATTTCCCCATTCCAAGGATTATCCTCGGAATTGTCTCTAGCGGCCGCCTAATAGCCATTCAAACATCCGATGTTTGAATGACAGCGCCAGTCAGTTGCAGTCAAAGTCCTCTTACCATATATTTTTTATAGCCGTTCCTTTAACAACGATGTTGGTATCTTCACTAACTTCCCCCAGGGAGAATTAACATGACTGGTGAAATCGAGGAAGCAGTTAAACTGTTACGCGGCGCGGCTGAATACTGTTGGGCAGAACCAAAACGTGTTGACTTGGCAATTCAAAACATTGGGGAGGCTGTTAAGTTCCTCGGCCCAGCAGTCGAGAATTGGAAAGTAAACGAAGCAAGAAGAACAGCCCTGGTCGCCCTTGGTGACATTCTAAAAGAAGTGTTGAAGTTCGAGCGCGAAGTAGCAATTAGGCTTGAGATGATTAATAGAGCCGACACCCTCGATGCATCGGTCAACACTCCCAGTTTGTCAGCCGCGGAAAAGAGAATGGACCTCGATTGCCTCGAGGTAGCACTCTATGGAGTACAACATGCGCAGGAAGACGTTATTCGCAGCAAGCGGCACATCGACTCAAAACTCCATACCATAATTGCGGTCTTAGAGTCTCTCCCTTAAGTTCCTTTCGCCGCTAGACGCGGCAATCTTTCCTAGCCAGCCAGTGACATCACCTGGCTTTTTTACTATTGCTTATCAGCTTATCTTGCCCTGCCAGTGATAAGAAAAAATCGCCAGTTCCTTCTGGCGATAAAGACAATTTTACTTAAGGACACCTGCACCCGGCGGAGCTTAGTCTTGATATAAACTCCCGTCCCTAAGATTGGGTCTCCCAACCTATTGAATGAAAACTGCCGCCATCAAATAAGAACCGAGCTGCTGTGAACCACTACGCCGGAAACCCTTGCCAGCTCATCATTGGTTGGTATTTTCTTTCCCAGCGACCGGAGCAGCCCCCTTCTCTTTTCCAGGCATCTGTTGATCTGACCCTTGGCAATTGCAGCCGTTCTCTGATTGCCTTCCTGGTACTGACGAGCATAGTTTTTGATCAGCTCATCAATCTCCGCCATCTTCACCCGTGCGTCACTTAGGCCTGTTGCGCCCATAAGTCACCTCCCTTTTGTTCAAGGAACTTGAAAAACAGTTACCAAACGCCCACTATACTACTACTCAAGCAAGATTTCTGCAACTGTTTGATTAGCAGCGGCGTGCTTGCCAAGACAGTAGTATTAGATTATCAATAACAATCTATTATATGATTATGCGCTTCGCCGTTGTTGAATACACCAGCAAAACCGGTGAGATCTGGCGTCATACGCCAAACAAACCCAATTATCTTGAGGATCCGGCCAGGGTCATCGACCCCACCAGTTTTGGCTGCTACGTTTCGGCTCTGTCCGGCGAGCATATTCCGCTCACCAAACTAATCAATACGCGCAGCTTGTTTAAAAGATCCGTCAAGAAGGTCACCGGCTCTTGGCCGCAAAATTATTCCCTCGACTATCTAAAAAGGTTCGATACTCTGCTGGTCGTCCATCAAATCAGCAACGCTCACGAGATCACCGCATTTGTTAAGCGCCTAAAGCGAGAACTGCCTCGCCTCTTTATTCTCGGCGTCCCCACCCAACCCTATGGCATCCTGCGCTCGCACCTAGAAAGTAACGCCAAGGCAAAACAGAACTTTGTGGCTTACATGAACGCCTGCGACCTGTTCCTCACCGTGGTTGAGGCTACTAAAGATTGGTACGAATCACTTGACTCCACTCCCGTCGCCTACCTGCCCCAAATTTACCCCGCCCGCTTTGCCGCCCAGTTCTGGCAGCCTCGGGAGCGTAAAGACAAAATAATTTTTGCCGCTGGCGTAACCGATCGCCCCGCTATTGCTAAAGGATTTCAGGTAGCGCGGCACCTCCAAAAAGATTTTCCCGACTACACCATCCAAGTCACGCAGATTCCTGACATACCGATGGACTTTTCTGCACTTAAGGACAGCCAATATGAAGTTGTTCCCTTTCAACCATGGCGCGAGCATTTGCCGCATCTAGCCAAGAAAATGCTCGTTATTAACACCGATTACACCTTAACTCGCGGCCGTGTTCAGGTAGACTGCGCTGCTGTGGGCACCCCCAGCCTCGGCGCTAACTCCGACGGGCAAACTGACTTATTCCCAGCCCTAGCCGCCACGCCAGACACTGCCGTCGATGATCTCGTGGCTCTTGGCAAAAAACTTCTCACCGACGAAACCTATTACCGACAAACAGTCCAAACAGCCCAGGACAAACTCAAAAAATACGATTACCAAGAATCCGCCACTCGCTTAGAAATGCTAGTTAAGTCATTCAGAAAGATATGAAGCGCTTTCTTATCAGACACCTCGGCAACATGGGAGACATGGTTTTCTTCATCCCTCCCGTCCTAGCCACGCTCAAAAAACGCTACCCCGACTGCCACATTACTTTTGTTACGGTCTGGGGCTTTAAAGCCAAGCGGGGCCGGTGGGATAAGCGCAACCAAGACGGATTCTGTCTTGCTCTCATGGCCACCAATCCCCACATTGACCAGCTCGTCCACTGGCACGACACCAAGCTGTCGCTCGACGGCAAAATATGCCGGGAAGAAGGCCAAAGCTTCCCCACTTGGAACAAGAAGTACTACGAGCAGCAAAAAAAATCCGGTTGTTACGACAAAGTTTTCGAACTCGACTTTGGTTTGCAGGTTAATGACAACCCCATTCAGCGCATGTATGAAACCATTGGCTTGCCTGATGAAACTTATTTTGAATACAAACTCTATTCCACGGAGCAGGACTTAGAAGTGGCTCGGGTGGTTATCGACCAAGCTCCCCGCCCGCGCCTTGTTTTACTCGAAGGGTTAGCCGGCACCACCACGCGCGGCTGGGATCCCGGGAAAATTCCCGCCCTCGAACAAGCCATAAAGAAAACATACGGCGTTTCCCCCATCTGGTTTGGCAGTGAATATATTCCTGACTACCACGGCCGCCCTCTCACCCTGCGCGAAAACATTGCTACCCTGACGTATTGCGACGTTGGCATTGGCGTCCCTTCCGGACCGCTTCACCTGGCCGCCGCTGCTGGTTTACCAACACTCACTTTGTACTGTGATCACCCCCGGCAGCGAGTCGCGCCGGCCTATTTCTTAAACAAATATATTACGGATCCCCGCCGCCAGCACCGTACCCTAATGGGACCGACTACCAAGCCCATGAAATTGCTCAAAAGCGACCAGCCGGCGCTAGCTCTAACGCCCGCCGAAGTATCACAGCAGCGATTTAAAAACTGGAATAGGCCCGGCCGGCAATCTACTAAAACTTGCTTGTCAGTCATAACGGTCGACGAAATCATGCTAGTCTTAAAAGAGATGCTTCTTTAATATGAGTTTTCCCTGGGTAGTCATTCCCACCTACAACGAGAAAGGCAATATAGTGAAGCTCATCTCTTCTCTGTATGGACTTAACCTCGCTAATCTTTCTGTTCTCATAGTCGACGATAGTTCCCCGGACGGAACGTCGGATGTCGTGCGCCAGCTCCAACGCCACCATCCTCGCCTCCACCTTTCTATCCGCGAGAAAAAACTGGGGTTGGGTCCTGCCTACATTCATGGTTTTCGCTACGCTCTCGACCACGGCGCGACAGCCATTGTCCAAATGGACGCCGACTTTTCCCATGACCCGCGAGACGTGCCCCGCCTGCTCCAGCAACTTGAGCGCCATGACGTGGTTATAGGTTCCCGCTACTGCCACGGCATCAGCGTTATTAATTGGCCTTTGCGTCGTCTGCTGCTTAGCACGGCCGCTAATTATTACGCCCGCCTGGTAACTGGCCTGCCCCCCCAAGACGTTACCGGTGGTTTTCGCGCTTGGCGCGCCTCGGTTCTTAACGCCATTAAACTAGAGGATATTAAAGCCGACGGTTATGGTTTTCAAATTGTCATGGCTTACCGGGCTTGGCGCCTGCACTTCTCATTCCAAGAAATTCCTATCATTTTCACCGAACGGCGAGCCGGACAATCAAAAATGAGCCGCGCCATAATGTGGGAAGCTTTCTGGCTAGTATGGAAACTAAGAATTTTTGGCTAGCACTTCTCATCGCTGTCATAATCATTACCTTCTACCCGATTTTTCTCGGGCATTTTTACGCTGTCGGCGACATGCGCGACGTCTTCATTCCTCTCGAAAACTTTTTCCACCAAGAATTACTTGCTCTCCGTCTCCCCGCCTGGAACCCCAACATCGACTGGGGATATCCGGTCATCGCCTCCGCTCAAATTGGCTTCTTTTACCCGCCCTTACTTGTCCTGCGTCTGCTGCCCCTATGGCTTTATCTCCCGCTTATCTTGGTTGGCCACTTCCTCGCCTTGAGCCTCGGAACATTTTTCTTCTGCCGCGCTCTAAAATTAACTCCGGCCGCCGCCTATTTAGGTAGTATCAGCTTCACTCTCGGCAGCTTCCTGGTCCAACATCTCACCCATCTCAATATTATCATCACGGCTGCCTGGTTTCCCTGGCAGCTTTTTCTGATCCACGGTCTAGCCGCCAAGAAAAAAATTGACTTGAGAGATACGGCCCGGCTGGCTTTGATATTTGGCCTGCCATTTCTAGCTGGACAACTACAAATACCAACCATGATGGCCGTCGTGTCGTCCACTTATTTTTTGTACCTTCGTTGGCCGCGTCGCCAGCCGCTCCAGTCAGTTGCCACATTATTAGCGGTGGCCCTAGGCGCTATACTTGTAAGTTCCGCTCAAACACTGCCCACCCTCGAGCTGGTCATGCAATCTTCCCGCGGCCCGGCCGGCGATTTTAATATTATTCAAGCCAACCAACACAGTTTTCCCCTCTACGGCCTACCCACCCTAATCTTCTCTCGTTTTTATGGCAACGACAGTACTTACTGGGGCGCTCGCCTGCAAATAGAGTATGGCATCTTCATCGGGACTATCCCTATCATAATCGCACTGTGGTTCATTGTTACGAATTTGAAAATTGAAAATTGGAAATTGAAAATTAGCCAGTACCTAAACCAGTTCTGGCTTTTTCTTCTAATCATTTCTTTTCTTCTCGCTCTCGGCTCCCTATCTCCCTTCCGGCTGCTCGGCCTAGAACCAAGCCTGTGGGTCTTCTCCGCCCCCGCCCGCTGGTTATTGTTCACCACCTTTTCTCTGTCTCTCTTGGCCGCCCAAGGCTTTGACCAGCTGCCTAGGTCCTACCGTAGCTTTCGGCGCTTAGCAGCCACAGCTGCCGTAGCCGTCACCGTCGTTGCCACTCTAGGCACTATTACGCTGTTTGCCGCCAGTGAAGCTCGCCTCCAGTCTTTAGCCAGCGGCCTTTTTTGGGGTAGCCTAAATCGTCCCGCGGCTTACTACACTGACAAGCTTAACAGCCTCACTAAAAGCGCCCGTGCCAGCAGCGTCAGCCTGGCCACACCGTTTGCCGCCCTACCGATGATTCTCCTGGTTGCCGTCCCCTTTCTAGTAGTCAGGAGGCGCGGCCGCTCTATCATCTTAGCCGTGACCACGGCGGAGTTAGTTATTATAGCCGCGACCACCAACCCCTTTATGCCTTGGTCCCAGGTGCTAGGCCAGCCTGGCACTATATCAGCTTTACCCGACACCGTACTGAACAAGCAGGCCCGTCTATTTTCTATTCGCCAGCCCGGTGATACCGGGCAATATTTCACCAATCCGGAAACCCGAGCTAACTCCTCCCGGCGTGAAGAGTACCGACAACTACTTCTACCGCTTAGTCACTCCTCATTCAATATTCCCGGCGTTGCCTGGCCAGCTTCACTTAATCTAGCCGGTCACGCTGACCAACTAGACCAAATCTACGACCCTGATACTTATTGGATAAAAGACCAGCCCCGCGCTGAACAGTTCAACATTGGTGCCATACTTGTGCCCGCGCCCCTGGCGCCGGCTCGCGGCGACTTACCCCACCGCACCGTCGGCGGCATTAATATCTACCAATTGACGCCCGCCCCGCGCGCTTCATCTTCCGGCCCTACCATTTATCAATCCATCAGCCCTTTACACACCAAGATAACGGTGGCGGCGCCCACTGACACAACTCTTATAGTCCGCGACAGTTTCTATCCTGGTTGGCACGCCTATGTCGACGGCCGCGAGGTTCCCATTACCAGAGCAGATGTCATCTTCCGTAAGCTGGATTTACTGGCCGGACCGCATGTCGTTGACATGAAGTATGTGCCAACTTTACTTTATGTCGGTGCTGGCACCTCCGCCACCGCGCTTGTTTTATGTCTGCTTATAGCCTATAAGAAACGTGTATGAATATAGTCTTTTCTGTGCCCTCCGGCTTTCACGCCCGTGAGCTGCTTACCCCGCTTAAACCGTTACTCGATGCAGATACTAGTATTGATCACGTTTATTGCCTCACGCCGGGCGCGCCATTTAAACAAAAACTATTTCCAGACTACGGCGCTAAGTATACTTTCTTCGCCCCCTCGCCCCCGGCAGCTGACCTAAAAGAGCTTATCAGTGAACTGGCGCCGGACATTGTTGTCACCAACACCAGCGGCCTCGATCTTCATGACACTCCCCTTCTTAAAGCCGCCTCGGCTCTTAATATTCCGACCCTCACGTTTATTGCCAGCTGGGACAATGTCTGGAAAATGGAGCGTTTCCAAAACGCGGGCAGGCCCCAACTGCTGGCCGACCATCTCATCGTCTGGAATAAGATGATGTCCGAGCATCTTAAACGTATTTTTCCCAAGTTAAATGGAAAGCGCATCTCAATTATCGGCGCTCCCCGCTTGGATTTCTTCACTCACCAGGAAAAAATTCCGAGCCGAGAACAACTTCTTGCTTACCTAGGCCTGCCCGACAGTGACGCCAAGCTTATTCATTTTGCTACTACTGAACTTTATCCCCTGGAATACGTAATTAAAACTATTGTCGCAGCCCAGCGCCAAGGCGCCATCAAACACCAGCTCCATCTCTACGCCTCCGTTCACCCCGGCGGTGACATTAAAAAGCACAGACAGTACGCCGATAAATACCATGTCGCTGTACGCTATTCTTTTGGCCGGCGATCTGTTGTCTCCCCTCCTAGCTTTCAATACCACCCCACCCCGGAAGAAATCTACCTGCTAGTTGCTCTTTTTAAACACAGTGATCTGCTTATTAATCACTCCTCCACCGTGGCCATTGAATCATTCCTTGGGGACACGCCAGTCATTAACGTTAAATACGGGCAACCTTTTGATTGGTGGCGCTGGTACCGCTCCATGGTCTATCGCGATTTTAAGCAACACTACCGGGATATCATAACCAGCCAGGCTACAAAAGTAGTGTACAGTTCTGATCAACTAATAACCGCTGTCTGTGATTATCTAGACTATCCTCAACATGACCAACTGGAGAGGCAGCGTACGCTTAAAAAAATAATTACTACCACTGACGGCACGGCTAGCAAAAAAGTCCTTGACCTTATCAAAAACACGGCCAAATCTAACGTCACCCTATGACTTTCCACTGTATTGCCTCCGCCGCCCAAAGGCAGACCATAAAATTTCTAGAGGCCGCTTGCCAGGCCCGGCAGGTAACTTTTAACCTGATTGATCCCCAAAAAATCGATTATACTAACGACAGTAGCTTGCCGCTGGCCGGCGATCTCCTTTATCGAGCGTCCACTATTCAATCAGGTTATAAAGACGCCGGCATAGTTGAAGCCTTCCTACTCCATGACCAGGTAACCACTTTTTATCACTCTTTTGAGCGAGCCCTTAGCCGTCACGTCAGCTCTTTTGTGGCTCACCAAAAAGCTAACTTACCCATTCCCAAAACAATTCCTCGCCTTTCTTGTAATCGGGCCTCGTTAAAAAAATACGTCAACTATGTGGGCGGCTTTCCGGTAATCATTAAAGCTACCGGCGGCAGTCATGGCGTCGGCGTTATGAAAGTTGACTCCCTGGAATCACTTGTCTCCATCATAGATTATTTGCATCGCAACCACGAGTACGTAATTATGCGACAATTTATTGACCGGAACACCTCCGCTCGCTTCATTGTTCTCGGCAACAAAGTTGTATCTTCCATTGAATATGCCGCTCCCGCTGATGATTTTCGTTCCAATACCGGACGTTTTCCTCATGTCCAGCCTAAGGAATTTTCACCCCGGCTGCAAAAACTAGCCATTGCCGCCACCCGTCTTTCCGGAGTCGCTTTTGGCGGAGTAGATATTCTTATTGATAATCAAGACCAACCTTTCATCACGGAAGTCAATTTCCCTTGCAATTTCAGCCGCGCCCAAAAAGTTACCGGGGTTAACATCGCCGGCCTCATGATTGATTTTTTGCTGCGTAAGTCTAAAAAAACTCCCCGTGCTTAAAAGAGGCGTCATTACGTTCGTCTTCGACGATGGCTACGAACGTGTCTACCGCAACGTGGTACCCCTACTTGACAAGTACCGCCTGCCGGCCGTTTTCGCCCTGCCGCTTAATGCTCCTCACCTGGCCCAAGGAAAAGAATTCAGAGCCGTCAGGCCCTGGGACAAATGGCTGCACCTTAAGCAAGCCGGACATGAAATTGCCTCCCACTCCGTCAGTCACCCCAACCTTACTCTGCTTTCACACCATCAACTGGAACAAGAATTAAGCCAGTCATCGTCTAAGCTTCGCGCCACTACCCTCGTTTACCCGGGCGGAGCTTTCAACGACACCGTGGTTAAGGCAGCGAAGCACTACTTCACAGCCGCTCGCACTATTGTCAGAGGCTTTGAATCCCTCCCCCCGCGAGACCCTATGCGCCTGAAAGTAATGAAAAATTACTCGCGCCACAACTTTTCTGTCTGGCCAGCTAATTTACGTGCCCTATGGGCCTGGCTCACCAATTCCTGGCTCATTGAGACCTATCACATGATCGACGACAATGACCAGGAAATGATTCACACCGTCAAAACAGCCGACTTTTCCCGGCACTTAGCC
>CAYSWF010000004.1:0-18581 GCA_964434765.1 uncultured Candidatus Saccharibacteria bacterium | reverse complement strand
AAGTGGGATCAGGGGAGGCGTTAGTAGTAGCAGCGGTTAATGCCCCCCTTGATAAGGGGGGGCTAGGGGGGGTTGTAGTTTTCAACGCTGTTATCGTTTCCAACGCAAGGGTAATGGCAATACACCCACTGCCCGTACCAATGTCAGCCACGACCATCCCTTCCTGCAGCCGCGGCAACACAGCGTCGATCAGGTCCTCCGTGCTCGGGCGGGGGACCATTACATCCTTGTTCACTAAAAACCTACGCCCGTAGAATTCCCAATAACCCAAAATATACGCCAACGGCTCACCTGTGCCTCTTCGCTTCACTAACTTTCTATACTCACACTCTTCTTTATCACTTAACTCCTCGTCGCCATGTGCCTGCAACCAACTCGCTTCTTTCTTCCCCAGCACATGAAGCAATAACCACTGCGCATCCAGGGGCGGCGCATCAGATACGTCTCCCAAGCTAAGCTGCCCCTGCCGCAGCGCCTCACCTATGCAATGCCTTCCCCGCTTCTTTGAGTGTCCCAAAGATGTCATCAAAATATCCTTCCATCACTCCCGCGATATTGCCCCACGATTTTTTGATTCTGTGATCGGTAATGCGATCTTGCGGAAAGTTATATGTGCGCACCTTCTCTGAACGGTCACCAGTACCCACCTGTGCTCGACGCTCGCTGGTTTCTTTCATCCGGCGCTCTTCCTCTTGAGCGTCCAATAGTCGCGCTCTCAAAATACTCATGGCCCTAGCCTTGTTTTTATGTTGGCTGCGTTCGTCTTGTACGGACACTACAGTATTAGTAGGCAGATGAGTGATACGAACCGCCGAGCTTGTCTTGTTTACATGCTGCCCCCCCGCGCTACTAGCGCGGTAGGTGTCAATCCTAAGATCCTCGGGTCGTATCTCAATATCTATCTCTTCCGCCTGCGGTAGCACAACCACCGTCACTGTTGAGGTGTGAATGCGGCCCTGCTTTTCCGTCTCCGGCACTCGCTGCACTCGCTGCACCCCTCTTTCATACTTGAGTGTGCCAAACACATCGCTACCCTGTATTTCAGCAATAATTTCCTTAAAGCCACCCTGTTCACTTGGTGAGGAACTCACGGTGTGCACCCGCCAGCCGTGTATTTCGGCGTATCGACTGTAAGCGCGGAACAACTCTCCCACAAATAACGCTGCCTCCTCACCACCGGCCCCCGCCCGTATCTCCAGCACCACGTCGCGCCCATCGCGCGGGTCGCGCGGCACCAATATATCCTCGATATGTTTATCTAACGAAGACACCTCCCGCTCCAGGCGCTCCTTATCTTGTTGGGCGAGGCGGCGGAGCTCCTCCTGCTCTGACGCTATGAGCTCTCCGACCTCAGCCAGCTCACGCCTGGCCCGCTCCCGCCTCTCCAGCATGGGCAACAACTCTTTCTTTCGGCGATGCTGTCCCGCCAACTCCCGCAGTCGAGCTGGCTGTTTAAGCGTAACTGGGTCAGCCATTTGCTGCGTTAGCTGCTCCAACTCTCGCTCCAGTTGTTCAGCGCTTAGCAGCTTCATTTATAATTTTATTGTGACGTCTTTCCTAGCTTTCTTCTTTGTTTTCTTTCCTGTCTTGCCCCCACCGGTTTTTTTAGCTTCCGCCAGACGTCGTTTAAATTTATCAATGCGACCGGCCACGTCAACCAGTTTTTGCTTCCCGGTGTAAAAAGGATGACAACCAGAGCACACCTCGACGTCTAATTTCGGCTCTGTTGAACCCACCTCAAAGCTGTTTCCACAAGCACACGTTACTACCGCTTTATCGTAGTACTTCGGATGTATTTTTGCTTTCATGATTGCTGATTATAAAGCGCTCTCTTGATTTTTGCAAGCAGTTGGGCTATGGTATGGCTCATTATGGCTGACCCGACAACAATACAACTTCCTAAACTCATAGACATGTTAGAAGCTGGGGTACACTTTGGCCACCAACGGGGCAAGAAGAATCCCAAAATGGACAAATATATTTTTATGTTGCGTAACCGCATGGCTATTATTGACTTGGAGAAAACCCATGCCTTACTAGCCAAAGCGGTAGATTTTGTTTATCAGACCAGTCGGGACCCAAATAAAGAAATACTGTTCGTTGGTACTAAACGACAGGCCCGTGAGATAGTACGTAAGTATGCCGAGAGCGTAGGCCAGCCTTACGTCACCCAACGTTGGCTTGGCGGCACGCTCACCAACTTCTCCACCGTGCTCAAGAGCATTGAAAAACTTGATGAACTCAAAGGCATGACAGAGACAGCTGCCATGGAAAAAATGACTAAGAAAGAGCGCTCCGTTCACGCTAAAGAGATTGAGCGCTTAGAAAAGGTTCTCGAGGGCATCAAAGCCTTACGCAAGTTACCCGCCGCCATCATCGTAGTTGGGTCCCACGACGAAAAGCTGGCCGTGCGTGAGGCTAGACGCGTAGGTATTCCAGTTGTCGGTATCACTGACACCAACGCCGACCCCCAGCTAGTCGACTACTCAATTCCTGCTAATGACGATGCCATCCGCTCCATCGATCTTATCGTTAGCACTCTCGCTAAGGCCATCTTGTCAGCCCGCCAGTCATGACTGACTTAGACCAAGTAAAAGAATTAAGAATCCGGACCGGCTGCGGCATAGTTGACTGCCAAACAGCGCTTCAGGAGGCCGACGGTGATATTGAGAAGGCTATCATTATTCTTCGCAAGAAAGGCAAGACCGGGGCCGCTAAAAAAGCCAAACGCGCCACACGCGAGGGTATTGTTGCCTCCTACGTGCACAGCAACGGTAAAATTGCCGCCCAAGTCTCACTCCTTTGTGAAACAGACTTTGTCGCTCGCAACGAGAAATTTCAAGAATTGGCTCACAACATTGCTCTCCATATCGCTGCCCTAGACCCCATTGCTGTTAGCCCAGACGACATTCCAGAGCCAGCCTTGGCTGAAGAAAGATCCATAGCTGTCGAGCAAGCCGCCTCTTCCGGTAAGCCGGCCGATATTCAGGAAAAAATGATTGAAGGCAAACTGAAGAAATTCAAAGCCGAGCGGGCCTTGCTCACCCAGCCTTACGCCAAAGACCCAAATAAGACCATTGGGGACCTCATAGTTGAAGCCGTAAGCCAACTTGGCGAAAACATTTCCGTCGGCGAATTCACCCGCCTGACTATTTAGGGGAAAAACTGTTTATAACTCACCCCAAAAGTCCTTGGCGAGCGCCAGCGCGCCTGATACTATAATTGTAATTAAGCGCGCATGCTCTACGATGTCCTTCCGCCACTTGTATTTTTCACATCCCTAGGGGGGGCTATCCTGGTTGTTTCTCGGGTTATGATTAGAGTTCGCCGACAAAAATTCGCCGCGGCCGCCCGCGCTCCCCGCGCCCGCAACCTAGCTATTCTTCTCCGGCCGAGTCAAAAAAGTGTTCATGAAATAAAAGATCGCCTGGCGCTAGTCCGCCATACTATTTATGACTCCGTCGCCAAAGTTCGCTCCGAGCTGCGCCGCCGTCGAAAACAATTAAGACGTGCTATACCACACATTTCACTACCCGCAGTCAAGCTAGCCTCTCGAGCACTTCAAAAGAAACAACCTGAAGACCAGTTTAAACCTCGACTGCATGTTGTCGAGACTAAGCCAATAAAGCGAACCGAACCAACCCCACAGCCAACCAAGAAAAGTGGGCTCAAAAAGCTGTTTCCCAATAAAAAGAGCGTAGTAACGCCCCTAGAGCAAGCACGCCGTGCTCTAGCCGCCAACCGGTGCCACCACGTTGAGACAATCCTAGTGCCTTATATAATAAAGCATCCCAAGGCTACGCCTGCCTACATATTGTTGGGTAAAGCCGCCCTGCGCCAAGGAGCCTGGGAGGAAGCAGTTGAGGTATTTGAACAAGTCGTCAACCTCAAGCCCACCGCTAAAGGTGGCTACACATTATTAGGCTACGCTTCCTACAAGGCCGGAAAATTTACTAAAGCCATAGAAGCCCTCCAAAAGGCTCACGACGCTGATCCTCTAAACACCACCATCATTAAGCGTCTTTTGAAAATTGCCCGTCGCCTAGACAACGTGCCCTTACAACGCTCTCTACTTGAAGAGCTCACTTCTTTAGAGCAGACCCGTGCGATCGAATCATCAGAACCAATTCCCAGGATCCCACAATAACGGCGGATGCTGCCGAGAGTGCCAGTAGCGATCCTGCGCCTGTTTTGGCTGTTGGAGCTACGTCATCTTCTCCAGGGACTGCCCCCAGTAACTTTTTGGCACCAAATCCGTAAGTCACCTTCCCCAAACTTTTCCCGGCCGTACGGATCCTGGGTAATAACATCCAAATCAAAATCAGTGGGCGCGCCGCCAACTAGGCGGCGGAAATTACCAAAGCCAAAACGGGTGAGCTGCCGCACCACGTCTTCCCAGGTGGTGTGAATATATGTCGCGCTTAAGCCATCCATGATAAACACCATCTTAGGCCGACTGACGTTCATAGTTTTGAGAATATTTTCAATAAACAGGATATCAACGTTCTTAAGAATCTCTACGCTAGCATCCCACAAATCCATACTAATGGCGTCTTTCCCATCCACGTAGTACCACAGCCAACCACCGGGTTTTAAAACTCGTGCTACTTCCTTAAGCGCCTTGTCAATTTCTTTCTTTCGCAAGTGATGAAATACGCCATTAGACACGGCAAAATCAAAATACCCACTAGGCAAGTTGGTAGCTGCCACCTTGTCTACTTTGAACCGTGCCTTATCCTGCCAGCCCCAATGCTTAGCCATCTTGGTCGCAAACCGCACTGCCTTCACGCCAAAATCAATACCGATGACAGAAGTGGCCCCTCGTTCTAGAAGCGCCAAAGCAAAAGACCCATTCCCGCAGCCAAAGTCCACACCCTTCTTACCTTCAATATAGGAGCGCAAATTATTAACATCCAGACGCCGCGCTTTCAGATCAACAAAATCCCGGAACTCTTTTTCCTCATGGCGAGACCATATTTCCTGCCACAGTTCCTCGTGTTTTTCTTCCAATATCTGGCTTTTATACTTTTTAATACTCTTTTCCGGATCCTCCATAAAAGAACACTCCGTCAACAGTTGGAACCCACGCTTGGCATCCTGAACTATTTCCTTTGTCAAGGTAAAGGGATGCTCCAATAGGTTTCGATTAAAGGCCACTTTTTCGTAGCGCATATTCATGATCGTCAGAACCACCACCCGGGCATAGTTCGTGAACGGTGTCTCACCCGCCGCCGCCATAACTGCCTGCAACTGTTTTATGGCCTGGCGATAAACAGAACGGCCCAGCTTCGTTTTAGTAGTAAGCATGATACAATCCTCAAGGTAGGGGAAAATCCAGCAGTTTGCCAGCCTAGCCAGTTACTTTCTGCTAGAGTAAAAACATGATTTCTTGGAAAAACAAATATACAGTCTTTGGTGTCGGCGCCATATTGGTGCTAATTACTGTGGCTTGGCTGCCCGTATATGTGTCGCGGCAGTACAATTCACCCCCCGCAGAAGCAAAATACATCCGGCGCATATACGCCGCACACACTGTTGCCCAGAAATTCGAAAACTATCACACCATCAGCGCTTTTGCGGTGGCCCTGCGAGGCTATGATACTTACCTAGGTACGCTCTTCGTTCTAGACGAACAAGGCCTTGAACTAGGTCGGGCGCAGTTTCAACTTACCCCAGAGGATCAATGGGTTCGCGTTTCCCTTTACCCTCCCGTCATTGGTACGCAGCCTGTCTTAACCCTAGCCACCGCTCCCAGTACCCCGATAGATAAAGCCATCCTTGTCCGCTATCAGCCGCAATCCGACATTTACCCTGCCGGTAGCATGATTGTGGATGGACAGGAGTCATATGGCGATATTGGATTCCGTCTCTATGACCGCGTGCCAGCTTGGCAAAGCGTGCTTATTTGGGGACAAGTTGCTCATAATTGGCCCCCATCACAAATCTGGCGAATTGTGATTGGAGCTCTGGTCGCCAGCGGGCTGCTTATAACCTCACAACTAAATAACAGACACAAACACTCCCGTCGCGTGCTTGCGTTTGCCTTCATCATGCTGGCGCTGGCGGCTCTAATGATCCGTATGCCTTACCTGCGCACCATCGAAGGCGTATTCGGTGGCGATGCTTTCAATTACCTTTCCAAGGCCAGCACGATGTTGGCCGGACAAGATCCCTTTGCCGCTGATCCGCGCAAGGGGCCGCTCTATTCGTTGCTTCTTGTCCCTGGTTTTTTTACTGCCGACCCGCTTCTCTGGTCCCGCTTGATAAGTACCACTGCCGCCGACATGCAGGGGCAGTTGCAAGGTCCCGAGGCCACTGCCGCCGTCGCTGCCGTGGTCATACTGCCCCTCATTGGGCACCGCTTGAAACTTTCTTGGGGCGCGGCGCTCGGTGCCGGAATTTTGTTAGCCGTTAATCAGGACTTTATTTGGGAATCACCCAATGCGTTGAGCAATACCCTTTACGTTGCGCTCATTTTGGCCTCGATTCTCATATACCTGAAAGCCAACACTCTTCGCCTTCAAATCTGGCTGGCAGTTCTGCTTGGGTTTACCTTTCTTACCCGCTTTGAGGGCATTCTCGTGGCCGCTGTACTGCTGCCTGCCTTGTGGTGGCGTGAAAAATTTTCCTGGCCGCGGGCCCTTGGCATACTGGCCGTAACCTTAGCCATTATGGCCCTGCCGCAAGTGTCACTGCTCTGGTCGGGACAACCTGGCATTCGCACTATTGAAGACCTCCAAGCCGATGACGGTCTGTCCCTTGTCTACTCCCTGGAAGACCTCGCCACCAACACCAGTGAGTTTTATGAGTTTATCAATTCCACCTGGCTCACTCCCGAGAAAGGATATACTACTCAATTCATAAATATCGCTCTTGCCCTCGGTCTGATTTTCGGCGTTGGCGCCGCTTGGCTGCACGCCAGAATTGGCCCGCCAGCGACTCCCTATTTAGCCGTAGTCGCCATTCTGACATTAGGCGTGATTATTCTGTTCACAGTCTTCCGCAGTTCTGAATCACGCGTCTTTCTAATCGCGCTACCTTGGTTTTTTATCAGCCTGGGCCTAGCGCCATTTTTTCGTAACCGTCCCTTTGAGGCTGTTGTGATTTTCACTCTCTTTGCCGCTCAAGCTGCTATTATTACCCTCATTCTCCCCAAACAGCGCTATTTTCTACCGCTGCTTCCTCTCTTTAGCCTCTGGTTTATTTTTGGCATTGACCATCTCATTCGTTGGAGTAAAGCAAAGAGCGCTCTGTTTGCCTCTTTTGTTGTTATTGGCATCTTCGGCGGGCTGCTGTATGCGGACGGATACCATTCTTTGCTGAAACGACAGGAAAAATACAATGTGCAGGCGCATGAAGTAAATGTCATGATTAAAGCTGTAAAATATTTGCGCAGCCAGCATGGACCAATTGGCTTCCGTACCGGGCCCGAGCCGGCCATTCAAACATACCTACCAGCCAGCCGCCGTTATTTCTTTGGCGGGTCTGCCGCCGCGGAGCTAGCCTGGCTGCGAGAGAAAAATATTAAATATATTGTTGAGCGCAACGACGACATAATTTGGCACAGTGTCCGCGCCTACCCTGATCTGTTTGAGCATATTCACACCTTTGAGAACATCCATGGCGAAGAACGCGTTTTAGTCTATCTTGTCGACCGCGCCAAACTCAAGCAGCACTTAACCTCTTCTTCGGTTTACTAGGGACAGTCTTTGCGGCCGACCAGCTCATACACACTAATCCGGTAGCGAGCATCATCCCGGCCGATAGTTTTCTCCTCAAATAAGAACCTAAACTTATTTCTGTACGCTTTGTCATACAAAACAGTAAGCCGGTCTAAGTCATCATTGTCGACCACATAATCAATGTTGTTAGCGCACAGCCACTGCCATTGTTCCGCCGCCGAAATGTCCTGCTCAAATTGCTGAAACCTGTATTGTTGATATGAATGAAGGCTATAAATACCATCTCCCTCATCGTTATTAACCTCGGCTGCCGTCCGGCCTTCAAAATTTTCCATGCGTTCGGCCGCAGCGGTGGCCACATAATAAGAAGCGGCCGGGTGGTTGAGAGCGTCGATAGCATTATCAAGATTAATGATTGAATTAACTCCCAACAGACCAACTAACAAAACTAACGGGGCCACTCGGCCAGATAACCGCCAGAGGCGAACTGGCCGGGCGTCGCGCTTAGCTGTGGGCACACCAAACAAGCGTAACAGCACAGCCGCCGCTCCCAGCGCCAGTAGGGGATAGGCCTGGTGATACAAACGCGGTATGGGGTTAAACCAGGTGGCTGCCGCTAACTGCGACAGCATGACCGCCGCTACCACCAGCCCCCGCCAGCGGCCAACCCGCAGCAGTTCCACCACACCAATTACCGTGGCCACCACCATTACAAAGTTGAGTTCTTGCCCCCAATTCCGGCCGCCGTTGAATAGCCACCGCCACAAGATGACTATCACCCCCGCCGCGGCCGCCAAACCCAGCATCTCAAATATAGGTACCGGCCAACTTTTTACTCCCTGGATAAGTTGTTGTCTGCGTAACACTTGGAAAGCGATATAAGCCAGTAACGACACTCCCAGCACCGGCAAAATATTGCGCTCAAAGCGCAAACTAATACCGGCTTCCTCGCTAGGCAGCCAGATACTGGTCAAGTAGCCTCGCGCTTTATCAACATTAGAGGAAAATTGCTCCCAGGTTTTAGCCGTTGGCGTTCCCGTCTGGTGAAAGTATGGCGACTCCAATGGGTTACCGTATTGCTGGAAGTTATAGTAGAAGTAAGGAGATAAAATTATAAACATCGGTAAAGCCGCCGCTGCCAGGAAGAAAACAATTTTAGCAGGAGAAAGGCGGGCAACCAGCATAACCAAAAAAGCCACTCCCATGATGGCAATTGGCAGATAAGCCTCTTGACGTGTCATGCCCATAAGTCCCAGCACCACCCCCCACCAAGCAGCCTGTTTTATTGTCCTTATTCGAAACAACAACACCAAACTCAATAGCAACAGCCAGGCAAACACGGCGTGGGGGCGCGGGCGCAATCCCGTCAAGACGTAGTCGCTACTTAGATACAAAATAGCAGCAGCCAGCGCTCCGACCACCGGCCGAAAACGCAGGCTGGCAGATAAATACATTAAAGTTAGGGCAACGCCAGCCGTAGCCAGTACCCCGACCGCTCGTCCCCAAAGCAAGTCCGGGACACCTGTAAAAATTGCCGGCGCCAGCAGGACAGAATAAAAAGGCAAACGAAAACTCAAACCAGCGAGGGGATTAACACCATGAACCATTTGATTAGCAGCCACCAAGTAGTAATACGCATCTCCTCCCGGATCTCCCGCCAGGAAGCGAATAGTATTTATTTGTAGCAGCGCACCGGCAACAAGAATCAATACCATGAGCAGTCTCAACTGTCCTTTATAGGCAGCAGCTCCAGGCACCAGCCAAGCCGCCAAAATTCCCACCCCCACCGTCAGCACAAAAATTGAGATTGGCCTCTGGTGCTGTAAAAACCACTGCCCGGCCGCAAAAGCATTTGTTCTAATCTGATAGTAAGCAAAGGCCACGTCACCCGTTTCTGTCAGTCGCACGGCGTAGGGAGCTTGAGACGTGGCGTCACTGGCTGCCACCGTAAAAGAAAAAGTCCGACCGGCAACCTCCCGTACCGCGGCAAAAAGAAACGGCAGAGGGTAGTCATCCTTGACTACCCCTCCAGAACTATTAGCAGTACGCACTAGCCCGTGACCTGGTTCCTCATACAGCCGCAGGGTTATTGGTGCACGAGGTGCCTTCCCTTTATAATCAACTACCAAAACATCAATGCGCGACAACGTCTCGGAGGCAGCCGCAAACTGCTGGCTAACAACCTTGTCTCCATAGAAAGGCACATGCGATTCGTATTTATCAATTCCCACCGTTTCCGCCACCAACCAATCGGTCGGCTGTCTGCTCCAAATAAAAATACCCCCCAGAGCAATGGCTAACAAAGTAACCACGACCGCCACTAGCCATACCACCTTCCGCTTTATTAAAAACATAACTTTCACAGTAACACACCAGCAGTTACTATTCAGTTATGTCAACTCTGTCTATAATAGTGCCTTGCTACAACGAACAAGCCACCGTGGTTGAATTGTTACAGCGAGTGTTGAGGGCAGACTTAGGCAACTATAAAAAAGAAATAATTGTCGTCGACGATGGTTCCACTGACACCACGCTTACTAAAGCAAAAACACTTCTTTCTCAACACCCCGAGCTGCACCTGCTTGCCCTTCCTCACCGGGGCAAAGGAGCTGCCATCAGGGCGGGGTTAAAGAGAGCCGCCGGCGACCTGGTAGTAGTGCAGGACGCAGATTTGGAGTACGACCCTAATGATTGGCGCCAAATGCTTGAACTTTTTCGCCTGCCCCAGGTCGACGTCGTGTTTGGCTCCCGCCGCCTGCTGCCGGACCACCAGAGTTCCGGTGCCCTTTATTACTGGGGGGCGCAGTACATCAATTTGGTAACCAATCTTCTCTACGGCGTGCGCCTTTCCGATCAATTTACCTGCTATAAAATGATGCGGCGGCATCTGCTGGAGCAGCTCAATCTCCAGGGAGAAGGCTTCGAGATAGACGGCGAGCTTGTGGCCAAGCTGCTTAAACTAAAGCAGCGCATTTTTGAGGTGCCCATTACTTATCATCCCCGCACCCGGAGGCAAGGCAAAAAAATCAAGGTAGGCGACGGTGCCCGCTGGTTTTGGCAAATAATAAAACACCGCTTCTTGCCTCTACCTCATCGCCTCTAGGTGGCTTCATCAAGAATGATTTGTTTTTCAAAGCGCCCCCGCTCCTCCGCCTTTTCTTTCTGAATAGCCTGTACTTTTTTCTTGTCCAGGATGTGTAGTCTGATAATAGCATCAAGCACCTCCATCACATCAGCCAGCTCCTCCTCGTTTGGCTGCTGCAGAAACTCGTCAACTTCTTCACGTAATTTTTCGTGGAGTTTCTGCTCGTATTCTTTATCATCTGCCACGTGTGTTTTTGCCCGCCCGCCTTTTTTCTTAATAATCTCTGGAATCTTGTCCCGCACGAGCTTGTCGTACTTCATATTTCCAGTGTACACCAACATCCTTACAACAAAACTGGGGATTGCCAGTGAAAGAGATAAAAAAAGAGATAAAAGTACCAGGTACTTTTATCTTACACGCCCAAAAACATTAAGGAAAACGAGCACCCTTGACACTCAACATACAAATAACATACAATATATGTATATGAAATCAAAAACGTTCAACATGTCTTTACCAGCCAGCTTACTGGCTAAAATCGATGCCGTGGCCAAGCGTGAGTACCGGAACCGCAGTGAGCTTATCCGGGAAGCTCTCCGCAAGTACATGCAAGATATCGAGGAGTGGGAAGCCCTCTTCGCCTACAGCCGGAAACAGGCTCGCCAAAGAGGCATAAAAAGCGAGCGGCAGGTAAATAAAATCGTGCGCCAGTACCGACATGGCGCATGAAAAAATTCCGAGTCCTACTCGATACCAACGTACTAATATCTGCCATCGTCTACGGTGGCAAGCCTAAAGAAATCATAAGTTTTGTCATTATAAAGAAAGATCACGGCCATCACGTCACCAGTACTGCTGGGAGAACTCCAGGACGTGCTGGTCAAGAAATTTGGTTTTTCAACCGCTAAATCCGAACTCTTGCGCCAAAAAATGCGTAAGAGTTTTATCATTGTTCACCCCGTGCACAAGCTGTCAGTACTCGAAGACGACCCCGACAATCGAGTTCTTGAAGCGGCTATTGCTGGTAGCTGTCAATACCTCATCACTGGAGACAAAGAGCTGTTGGCACTCAAGCAATATAAATCAATTAAGATTGTTACTCCCGCACAATATCTAGGTACATTATCAAAGCAAGGATAGGGCAGTTTGCAGCGATTTATAATTCTAACACCTAGACACTTCTAACACTTAGTGTTAAAACAGGCTCTAGAGAAGCGCTAGAGCCCTAAGTTTACGTCCAGCGGGTAGGAGAGTCTTGAAACCACCTTGTTTTACAGAAATACAAAGCTTCGCAGCCATTTACGAGCGTTCTCAAGCCAGAACAGAAGCGATATAGTGCCGTTTCCGCTCTCGCTAGCCAAAGTTTGGAACCACCCCTCTATACTATATAGGGTTGATTATTATAGTCCTTTATCTGTATAGTTTTCTGGTTGCTCTTTAACCAACCTTAACCCCACAACAGCATCACCATACAGGTGGCAGGAGTAGTAGAGGTATGCCAAACGAAGATCAGGCGGTGCAGCGGTTACTTGCTGATCTCAGTGTGCGGAATATGAAAACTGAAGAGGTGTGGCATTCCGGTCGGCGTATGGATGAGACATGGGTTTATTGTGATCGTTTGTTTAAAGCGCTGACGGAGGCCCCGGTTGTTGTCTTGAAAGCACCTGAGGTAGTTGAGCTCTTGCACCAAATCTTGGATGACGATTCCGAGTGGTGGACACAGCTTCGAAACGTAACCCAATATGATGGGGTTAGAAGGTTCTTTCTCTACAGACACTGTAGTGAGTCCACTTCCATTGAAGATGAAATCCGTGAACTGGTGCGGGTGGCTATGAACCGTGCCGGGATTCCGACATCTTAGGGCAGGGAATGGTCTACACAGCCTGCTGATCAATGTAGAAGAAATTGTGGAGAGATAACACACACCCGCACAGTTTCGCTGTGCGGTTTTTTTAGTCCAGGGAGTAGGAGTTGAACCTACCTAAAACGGTTTTACAGACCGTCGCCTCGACCGCTCGGCCATCCCTGGCTTCATCCGCCGTAGCTCTGCGTCCCTCCGTAGCCTTTGGCGAAGGGGGATTAGCAAAGGCGGATCATTGACTATCTGATATTAGTATTTTACCGTACTATGTCAATGATGCCAGCTTAGCTCAGTGGTAGAGCAACACTTTTGTAAAGTGAAGGTCGTCGGTTCAAATCCGACAGCTGGCTCTAACCAGAGTTCACCCTGCACCACGTGGGGTGCAGGGTGCCCAGAACCCAACGTGGTTCTGGGCAAATCCGACAGCTGGCTCCAAGATTAAACTTTCCGATTTTTGACCGACGAAAGGAAAAGAGTATCTTGCTTGGCCCTGCCTCTAAACACCTTTTCTGTCCATGATATAATAAAAACATGAAATACTCCCTTCGTGATGACTACTGAAATCATACAGATAGCGGCGTTCTGGAGTTTTCTGGTGCTGTTCTTCCTGATGCTATTGTTCGGCATGATAGTGATAATGGGCGGGGATATAGGTGGCGGACTGTTGATGTTCGGTCTTGCGTTCGTATGCGCCGGTATCGGGTCATTCTTGCACAGGGGCACGAAGAAGGGCATCTTCTTTTGCCTTATCGCGGTCGTTCTTATGGCATTCGGGGTCGTTACCACTACCAATGAGGTCGGGGTGCTGACGGGGGAAGGAAAACTGCAGGCGCTGGCGCGGATCGATCCGATCATTGATGCCATTATGGCCGGCATAAACGCGAATGATTACAAAAAATATTCCGCCAGCTTTACCTCCGACGCCAAGGGCAACATCAGCAAGGATTCTTTCAGTGTCATAGTCCAGACGTTCGGCACGTATACTTCGCGAAATGAACCGTCTATCATGCAGCGCGGAGACCGGTTTTTGGTGCATTATGGCGAGGTTGAGTTCAAGAAAGCGGCAAGCCGATTGGATATGGTCGTTCAGGATACCAATGACACACTGACCGTTGTCGAACTTTATTTCACGCCGAGATAAGCGCTTGTCCTAAGTCTGTTTTTTAATTTTGCATAAGCCGTGAGGACAGAAAAGATGGACAGAACAGGAATTTTTGATAAAGTGGATTCGACAAGCTCACCATAAATAGGTTCGAGCGAAGTCGTAAAGATGCTCTAAGTTCTTTTCCAAACCCTTGGTTGCCTTCGTCAGGAGATTTGAAGATGGCAAAAAAGACAAGTCCAACTGACAAAGTAGTGAGATTGTGCACCGCTCTCATTTCCCTGGCCGAAGAATACGGTCTGCAAATCAACATCACCATTCCGCCTCACGGAAGAGTTTCCAGCGCCGCCCGGAAACCAGTAGCCCGCAAAAGACCAACGGAAGAGGCTATCAGAAGGAGAAAAAAGAAAGACCTAGCCTGGCTGCAAAGCCACTTGACCCAACACAGCGACGAGCTTATGCGCTTAAGCGGCCAGTATGTAGCCGTTCACCAGGAGAGAGTCGTTTCTATTGGCGGCCATGAAGGATTGGCACGCTTAAGCGCCGCCGAATCTGCCCATGTCACGCCCCAGGAAATCCTGGTGGTACCCATCGCCGTGCGCAGCCCGGACGCCGAAGGAGACTGGGAGCAAATTCAATTTGAGCTCGGACTGTCTTGAACCTTTCGCCCGCCTATCCGGTGGGCATTTTTATTTAACGCCCCAAACCGAGTATATTACATATAGCTGCTATGTCAAATCAGGAAAAAATAATAAATCGCCTTGTTCAAAACTGCGCCGAGATAATCACCGCCGATGAATTCCGCCAGCGCCTGGAATCCGGTGACACCCTAACCCACTACATCGGCTTCGAAATATCCGGCTACGTTCATCTGGGACAGGGGATTATGAGCGCCCTGGTAATGAAAGATTTAACCGACCTCGGCGTCAAATGCACCGTGTGGCTAGCAGATTGGCACACTTGGATAAACGAAAAATTAGATGGGACAAAAGAAACAGCTCAAGCCGTGGGTAGGGGATACTTCACCGAGGCAATAAAAGCTTGTCTTATGGCCGTCGGTGGCAACCCCGACAAAGTAGAGTTCCGCCTGGCTAGCGATTGGTATGCCAAGAATTTTGTAGACTATTTCCACACAATAGTTTCCGTTGGCAAACATACAACCATGGCCCGTGTGATGCGCAGCATTGACATAATGGGGCGTAGAGAAGGGGAAAGCGTTGATTATGCAAAAACTATGTACCCCGCCATGCAAGTCGCCGACATCTTTTATCAGAACATTGACATTGCCCACGCTGGCATGGACCAGCGCAAGGCCCACGTCATCATGCGCGACGTGGCTGGAAAAGTTCAACCAGATAAGCCCAAGCCCATCGCCTTACACCATCCCCTGCTGGTCGGCCTCCAGCCACCCAGCACCTGGCCCGTTCCAGCGGACGCCGAAGAGCGCGACGTTATCATGTCCATGAAGATGAGCAAATCAAAGCCCAATTCTGCTATCTGGATTCACGACACGCCGGAAGATATTGAGCGCAAAATAAACAAGGCATTCTGTGAAGAAAAAGAAATCAAATACAACCCTATCTTAAACTGGACAGGACATATTTTGTTCTGGCATAGGGAAGACTTGCCCGCCGGATTGGCGGGACCATTCCGCATCGAACGCCAGGAAAAATACGGCGGTAATGTTGAGTTCGGTTCTTACCAAGAACTGGAAACAGCCTATGCCGCCGGCGACGTTCACCCGGCCGACCTCAAAGCCGCCGTCGCTAAAGAGTTAATCGAACTGCTTGCCCCCGCCCGCGAACATTTTGCTAAGCTGGACGTCGCTGCCAAAAAAGCCGAACTCGACAAGCTGCTAGCAAAAAGTTAATTTATTACCATTACCGGCCGACGTAGCTTCCCACTTCGCTCAATCATAGATTGAGCTTCGCGGGACGGGCAGTGGAATATGCACCCATTGCTTGCCCTGCGAAGCTTCGTCTGGAAGACGAAGCGAAGTACGGGCCGACGTAGCTTAGTGGCAAAGCGCCCGCATGGTAAGCGGAAGAGCGCGAGTTCAATTCTCGCCGTCGGCTCTAGTATAATCAATACATGGCTTCTCGCTTCGGCCGTTACCTCTTCCTGGCTACTCTTTTCATTAGCTTAGTAGCCGGTCTTTTTGTAGTTGCCGCCCGCCGCCCCAGTTTCCCCAACAACGAAAGCGGCACCCCAACTGTCTCTACTAAGGAAGAATCGGTTCCCACCTTTGGTGTGGTCCTGCTTAAAACAGATGATGAAAAAAAGCGCCTAATATCTTGCCAGCAGCAACGCTGCCAGACATTAACACCAGTCTCGTCCGAGGCCGCTCCCGCCGTCACCGATGGACCATCTTGGTATCATTACCGAGATGGCAGCCTGCGCCGTACCTGGACTGAAAACAATCAATCTGACATTATCGTCGATCAAACACCACTTGTCAGGCCTCGGGGCATCATTATCAGCCCCGACAACAAAAAAGTCGCCTACTGGCTGGACAATATTGATCAGCCCGATAAACAGCTCACCGAACTGTGGGCCTTCGACCCCGATGAGAGAAGCACCAAGCTTTTAGCTGAAAAACTAGTCCGGCCCGCCATTATTACCGAAGCCCGCTGGAATAAAGCCTCCAGCCGCTTGTGGTTCGTTGGCGACGATCATAAACTCAACGTCATATCAACCCAGCCACCCGGCATTATGCCAAGCTTTAAAAACCTCGACTGGGACCAACTAAAAGACGTGGCCGATCATGGCGTCATGGACATTAGCCTCACCGGTAAGACCTTGGCCTACGCCGAACCCACTTACCTTAACCGCAGCAAGCTGGTCACTGCCTCCGAGGGAGAGCGGCCCCGCACCGTTATAGCGCGCCATCATATACCCTACCTGCAGTGGCTGGACGACGACCGCCTGTTATTTGTCACCCAGGACAGCCAGGACTTCACCTTTTGGCGCCTTCAGGGCTCGACCCAGCAGAAAATTGCCCGTCACCCCGGCCAGTTGGAATCCGTTCGCACCGACAGCGAAGGTAACTACGCAATCTTTGCCAGTCAGCCCAGAAAAGACCAAACACGTTTGTACGCTCTCCATATCGCCAGCGGCGATATTATAAATCTAAACTATCAAGTCCCGTCTTTTGGCAAACACACCTATCTGGTCCACGTTGACTCCCCGTCTGATCAGCCCGGCGCCGTAGCCGGTTTAACCCAGCCCCTAGCGGACGACCAGCTAGCTGCCTTTGTAGAAAACAACTTGGCCGATATGGTGCGCCAAACCAACGTTCAGCAAAAACGTCTTATCATAACCGACAAACCCAACACCATCTACGTTGACTACCGCGACGGCACAGGCTTCGACAAACGCCTTCTACTTACCGTCAACGACGCCGTCTATGCCGAGTGGTCAATCTCCGCCTACTACGAAGAAAACTCCGGCGAGTGGGTCAAGACCCAAGGTGGGGGATTGGCCGAACCTAAACCCCTGCGCCTCTACGAGTGGGAAGAAAAACTGGAGCAGTGGATTTTAAAAGAAAACTACTGACCCTAGACAAGAACAAAATAAGGATTTATCTTACCAGTTACTAGTTACTGATTACTAAATTATGAGCCAGGACACATTAATTCGCTTGCAGTGCACTGTGTGCAAATCATTCAACTACCACACTAGCCGCAACTTGCGGCGCCAAGACAGCCACAAACTGGAGCTTAAAAAATTCTGTAAACGCTGCCGTAAGCACCAAGCACACGTCGAAAAAGGCAAGAAGTGATATACTTCTTAATCTAGGGGGGTGTGGTCTAGTGGTATGACGACGGTCTCCAAAACCGTCAACGGGGGTTCGATTCCCTCCACCCCTGCCATGTCGTTCGCGAGCGACAGAGCCTGCCCGTCGCAAGTCGCGCTCACCACGGCTTGTCACCAGAAAGGAGTTTTTATTGACTTATCTTGTAAATTCTGTTATATAGCTTAGGCAGTTTTGAGAGCCAGTTCTTTTCACAAGGAGAAACCGATGTCCCCAGTAAGAGTAGCTCGCACCTACTTGTATACTCTTAGGCAACCAGGGCTGTTTGCCGAGTTCTACTTCCCCAAGAGGATTGTGTATCAATCCGAAATTATTGAAGCACTAAAAGATGGGGTTGAAGAGCTAAAAGTCAAGAAGTACCTCTTGCTCTACGCCCGTGAACTCCTCAAAGAGTTAGCCGCCTATCCCTATGTGCTTGACCCCCAGCGATACAAAGGGAGAAGGACGGAAACCGTCAGTGTGGCAGATATTAGGAAGCGCATCATCGAAATGTACAAGAACCCCTTCTTCGGTTGGTCTTCGTACAGCGTGGAAGGAGCTTTTCTTAATACGGAGAAAAAAGAGCTCCAAGACGAACTCACCCAAATCGTACGGGTAATCTTCCGCTTTGAAAGCGAACTGGAAATCGCCAGAAAAGAAGGTTACGAACGCATCGTGCAGGGGATAACCTCTTGGCTGCTGATGAACTACTACCACAGGGTGGCGTTACCTCCTTCCAGTGACACGGAAAGAGAGAGATTCGTCGCCGAGCACACTCCCCTTACAGAGCAAGAGCTTGCCTATGTCAAAGCCAACTATCCAGCCATCGCCACAGAGGTTCTCAAGTGGTTTGATGACTGCGTGTTGTTTACCTTCGGCTACCTGGCCAGACGCTTCTGGAGAAGGGTTGCTAAAGTAGGTCGGCGGGAAGATGAAATCTGGGTAACCAGTTTCTTTAACGCTGGTATCAATGTGCTCCGACCTGGCAAGTAGCCCCGTATGCGGTATGGTAGTTGTAGTACCCTAACCAAAAGGAGACCTGCTATGAAGCTGAATGA
>CAYSWF010000003.1:17179-19293 GCA_964434765.1 uncultured Candidatus Saccharibacteria bacterium | reverse complement strand
CGGAGGCGGACCTGGAAGTGCTAAGGGGGTATTACTCGGAATTTATGTTTTTGGCGGAGCGGTGGTGGCATTATGCGGCAATTGGAGAAGATAAAGGAGGTTTGGTGGAGCGGGAGTTGGCGCCTAAATTAGCGGAGAAGCATGGTATGAGCAGAACGAAGGTGCTGGAGGCGGTTGGCATGTTGTCGCACCCGGATGAGTTTGCTGCATTCACCAGGGAGCGCAGGGAGTTTTTTGAGCTGTGCGTGCTTAGGCTGAAAAATGAAGCAGCCTTTGAAGCTAGGGTGCAGCAGTATGCCCAGGAATATTTTTGGAAGGATACGGATTTTTATGAGCGTCGGGTAATGGATGTTGATAGTGTGACGGCGGACGTGGAGAAGGAAGCTAAAGAGAAAGGCTTGGAAGAGATAAAAAAAGAGCTGGCGGGAATAGACGAGGAGGCAAAGGTGATAAAAGAGAGAAAGAAAGAGATTAGGGCTAAATACAATTTGGATGAGGAGGATGAGAAAATAATTACCTTTGCGCGCAAGATGACGGAGTGGCAGGACTGGCGGAAATTGGGCATGATGAAGCATCTGTACTACTTGTTCTGGCTGCTAGAAATATTAGCGGAGGAGTTGGGAGTGAGTTATGGGGACCTCGCTTATTCAACGCTGGGTGAGATAGATAAAGTATTGGCGGGGAAGGGACGGGTAGATAGGGAGGCGATAGCGCGGCGGCGGAGAGGAACAGCGTTTGTCTTTGTGAAGGGTGAGCCGTTAATTGAATTAGGCGCGGAGGCTTATCAGGAGGTAATGGACTATGTAGAGGAGGACGTTGGTTCCGGAGAGTTAGTCGGCACGGTGGCCAGCGCGGGTAAGGGGAAACCGAAAAAAATTGAGGGGAAGGCGCGGATAATTGTGAATCCGTTGAAAGAGGATTTTGAAGACGGGGAAATATTGGTTACTTCAATGACGCGGGTGGAGTTTGTGCCGCTGATGCGCCGGGCTAGAGCGATAGTAACGGACGAGGGAGGAATAACTACTCATGCGGCCATCGTGTCGCGGGAGTTGGGCGTGCCGTGCATTATTGGCACCCGCCGGGCTACCAAGTTGTTAAAAAATGGCGATCGGGTGGAGTTGGATATGGAGAGTGGCGAAATAAAGAGAACCTAGTGTCGTTGTTCGAGGGTAGTGACGCGCCTTTCCAGTTCGGGAATCTTCTGGTCTTTGATGAGTGATATTTCGTCTTCATTGGCTTTGGACGCGTTCTGGTGAATGTCAGTGGCGACCATTTTGAATTCGTGGACAATGTCGGTCTTGAAGTCTTCTAGGTCGTATTTGGTGGCAAAGTCCTTCAAATCATCTTTGGTGGCAAAGTCCTTCAAATCATCTTTGGTGGCAAAGTCCTTCAAATCATCTTTGGTAGCCATGTTTTTTTCGATGTGGTCGAAGGTGTTTTTAGTCGCGCGAGCCAGGTTGTCTATGTCTTTCGCAACAGCACTTATTTTTTTATTAACTATAGCTAGGTCGCCTTTGGTGGCGGGTTGGCTGGATTTTTTGGGCATGGTTGAATAATACCGTAAATTGGGAAAGGGTGATAGAGTTTAAGTGTTAGGTATTAATTTGAATTTTTTATGCCAAAGCAAAAAGTGGACATTGTCAAATTGTTTGACGAGTTAAATAAAAAGAAGAGAAACAAAATTGCGGTGGGGGTGTTGCACGATTATCCATTGTCGGTAAAGAGTTTGCGGGAGGCGAAAAAAGACATGGATATCGTGGTGGTGGGGCCAAAGAAGGTGCCGGGATTTGAATATGTTAAGACAAATGATGCGAAAGTGTTGGTGCAGATGGCGAAGGATAAGAAAGTGGACGCGATATTCCGCGGCAATTTTGACGCGGTTGATTTGTATGACGCGCTACACGAAGTGTTGGGGTTTGACGGATCGGTGGTGAACATATCACCGACGATTGTAAGAAAAATTAACACGATTGATGAAAATTTGAATGGATTGCGGTGTGCGGTACCCGCTAGCCCCTCGAACTATAAAGGAGTGGCTTCAAAAATTAGGGACATTGACGCGAATATTAAATTTTTTGAGTCGTTGGGAATTAGGCCAAGGATTGGCCTGTTGT
>CAYSWF010000003.1:0-17169 GCA_964434765.1 uncultured Candidatus Saccharibacteria bacterium | reverse complement strand
TGGAGGCTATTCCAGAAATTGATCGAACTATCACGGAAGCCGAATTTTTAGTGAATTGGTATACGAAAAAAGGTTATGAAGCGACTCACTTTAATCATCAGGCAGAGTATGCGGTTCAAGGAAGTGATATTATCTGCTATCCCGATGGGATCAGTGGCAATCAGGGAATCAGGGCGTTGATGTTCTTTGGTGACGCGGTGAACTTGGGCGCCATATCTGTTAATTTGCCCGTTGTGTATGCGCAGACAGCAGAGGCGTTTCGTGACTGGTCTGATCTACTGCCGTTTTTGAACGGGTATCTGAATAGGTAGTAGGTGTCATGGGCGAGGGAAGGTTTGAGAGGTTGCCGGGTCCGGAAGAGGCGAAGGGAGATGCTGAAGTGCATTTGAGTGACGAGGAAATAGACTTCTTTAAGGAATACGGGCGGGGAGAGGGTTATAAAGAAAGCTTAGCGGTGGCGCGGGTGTTGAACGCGCCGCATCGAAATATAGAAATTGCGGAGGAAAGACAAAGCAATTTAAGGAAGGGAACCGGTGGTTTTGCGGAAAGTAAGACCATGCCCGAGCGGGCGGAGTTGGGGGGCTTGGAATATCACACAGCCTCTATTATGGCGCGGGAATTTGGCAAGACTATTGAAGGGGCAAAGAAAGAGGGATGGTTTGAGGACGGAGATGTCAGTATCGCAGTATTAGATAAGGGAAAACATAGATGGTTTAATTTAAAAGACTACATAGCCAGAAGAAGGGAAGGAACAGAGGGCTTGAAGGTGGTGGCCACAGTGGCGTCTATTGCGGGCGATGATAAAGAAGGACCGACTATTTTGATTCGCAATGATATGGATGCTTTGCAGATGGCGTCGGGTGAGATAAGGCACCAGTGCGGGCATAATGTTCATTCCGGTTGGGCGGTGGCCAACGTGGAGGGGCTGGCTCGTTTTAAAGAAAGGTTCGGAGAACTGCCTTTTAAGCGAGTGATTTTTGTCAGCGAGGCGAATGAAGAGGCTAATCCGGGAGCAGGAGAGTTGATAGCGCCGAAGGAACTCAAAGAAGGCGGCTTTGAAGACAGGTATGGCCAGATGGATATGGTGCTGGGAGCTCACGTAATAGCTACTATTCCCGAGAATACGGTCAGAGTGGAGGAGGGCGGCGCTTTTCATGGCGCGACTGACTATATTTACATGGTTAGACCGACAAAACATTTCCGGCCTGGTGAAGACAATGATATTAGGCTGTTACCTGGGGAGGTGGCGCGTCTGGTTAATGAAAAGTACGGGTCTGATAAGCCGTTGGAAAATTTTGGTAAGCGGCAAATTGTTGAGGATAAAGGCGATGTAGTACCAAATATTTATGTGAGGACAACGGCTGCACAGGAAGCTACCTCAGTGAATGGTACGCAGTATGATAATTTAGCACTTAATTCTTTAGTGGCTGAATGTAAATATGAGGGGGAAGTGAAGCAAGGGGATATTTCTAGAGAGGAAATGCAGCAGATAGTTGATGGTAGGCTGGAGGGTTGGCGCAAAGTCGGTTTTGATATAGAGGGTGGAGTAGAAATTGATGAAAAGACTGGCAGATTTATGGTTAATATAAAAGCTGGGGAGCCTGCCCACGTGGCACTGGGCGGACCTAATCCTCGTCAGTTAATGGGGGAGGTGTTGCATGAAATTGCGCGGGGTAAAAGGATCGTGTCTGATGAGCCGGTGTCGGGTATTAAGTTTGGTGGAACAATGAGGATACGTGATGTTGGCCACGAGCGCGTGGCTCACCAGGTAGCGGAGGAGCTAGAGCGGATTGTTGAGCAAGCGGAAAAAAATTTGGGATTAGGAGATAAAGTGACGGTGGACTTTGAGACGCAAAACTCGGTTGGTCCAACGGTGAACGATGTTGATATGGCCAGACAAGCGAAGGCCTTAATGGAGAAGGCCGGGGTTGAATCTTCGGCAGTGAACTTGCCGCATGCCGGTGCGGAGTCATTCGCTGAATATGAGAGGTTTTTAGCGGGGGATAAAAAGCGGATGTTGTATGTACAAGTTGGTGGCATGAAGCGGGAGAAAGCCGAGCATTACTTGGATAGCGGAGAGCCGGTGGGGATGGATTGTGTTCATCACTCCGATACTTTTAGGGTGCAGGACTCGGCGATGGGGTACGGAGTATCGCTGGACGCGCTGGCTATCCAGTATGCAAGAAGCTGGAAAAGGGAAAAGAGTAAAAAAGTTGACAAATAGGCACTTTTAGCATAAAATAGCAGGCTGGAGTTGGTCTGTTAGTTGGTTGTTTTGGCTGGTATTTTGACAATTTCAGAAGCCTCTTGATGCGAAAGGTGAGAGACAATGAATGGTCCGAGCGATGTTGTTCCCCGGTGGGAAGAGATCTGCGCTGCGATTGACGGGCGGGGCATGGGCTTGCTGGAGAGATTTGTGGCGCAGGAGAGTGTCAGCGACGGCGAGAAGGCACGGCCAATTCCGTTTGGTATTACCAATATACTGGCCCTGGTGCGTGAGGCTATTCAAGCGATTCCCGGAGCTGTCGTTGAGGTGCATCAAACGAGCACCTACCCGGTCGTGACGGCGACTGTTTTGGCCTCGGATACTTCCATGGTTCGGCCAACAGTTCTGCTGTACGGCATGGGTGACACGCGGCCGATCGGTAACCCAGGCGAGTGGACTTCAAAGGATCCGCTCAAGCTTGAGAAAGTCACTGTCGATGGTGAGGATCGCTGGTTGGGCCGGGGGATTTTCAACTCCAAGTCGGGCCTGGCCGGGATGATTGAGGTTGTGTGCCTGCTGGCCGGGCGCGGCCAATTGCCGGTCAACGTTGTGCTTCTCATCGATTTCGAGGAGGAGGTGCGTGTTGATTCGGTGACGGAGGTGGTCGTTAAGTATCGCGACTTATTTACGCGGTGCAACGCTGCGTTCATGCCGCTGTGCGCCGAGAAGTTTGATATCTATCTCGGTGCTAAGGGAGTGGCGGTGGCGCGGGTGACGTTCAAGGAAGATCGCACATCAGCGCATTCCGGCATCGAATGCGTGCGGAAGCTGCCATTGCTGCGCCGGGCCGTGGCCGATTTCCTGTCCCAGATTGAGGTGGATAGCGATGACTACCTGGTGATGGGTGGGGAGTCTGATGAATCGGTGGTAACCGAATCTGATGTGGCTTTGGCTCAGCAGATTTCGCGTCGGTTAAACCGCGTGGATTTTGCCAAGCAGATGGGAGTTCAGCCGGGAGAGTTGCGCCATAGTCTTGTTTGGCAACTGGTGCTTGATCAGATGCGACCCCATATCAATGTGCTGTCATGGCAGTCAGAACGGTGCGAGGGCGTGCTACCAACAAGAGCTTTTGTTGAGCTTGAGTATCGTTTGCCGCCATCTGGCCACTTGGACAGGGAGGCTATTGAAAGTAGGGTGAGGCAGCACATCATTGAGACGGCCAGCATTGTTTTACCCCGCAGCGTGTCAATAGACTCGGCTGAATTTGTAGCCGGTACCGGCGCGGGATTTCGGGGCGCTGCGCTTGATGATCCAACCGTCGGCGTGCTGCAGAGATCGTACGGGATGTTCGGCGTGGAGCGGCCGCTGTCGCCGTGTCTGTGGGGATCATGCCCGGAAGGAGCAGTAATCGTCAAAGAGCTCAAAATCCCATTCTTGTTCGGGGGCCTTGGTTGCGGCGGCCACGCGCATGTGCCTGATGAATATATTGTTGATGGCGCGTACGAGCGGTTCAAGAAGTGGCTGGTGGTGTTTCTGCACCAGTGTGCCTGGGCCTACGCCAAGTAACAAGTTGTACACTACACGTACCCTTCTCTCCCCATAACGGAGCAGAGGGGTTTTTTATTTTTCCAGGCAGACTGTATGTTGGAATTATGGATATAAAGATAGTCGAGGATAGCATAAGTATTGGGGAATTGAAAAAAATGGCTGAAGAGACCTTTGGAGATATGGTGAAGGCAGTGGTTAACGTGAAGAAGGGGATAATGGCAGTGGGGGGAGAGATGCATGCTGATGCGGAGAAAGAGCTGTTGGGCAGCGGCTCGAGGCAGGAAGATTTGTGGGGAGTTAACTTGCACCCGGGTAATTCGAGGGAGGAGATGATAGTATTCGAGTCGTTGATTAATATCCGGCCGGCGCAAGGAAACCGGCAGCTAGGAGTTAAGGATGAAGAGTTGCGGGAGAACATAGCTGACGTTGTTTACAAGCTGGTCAGGTAGTTATGCGGTATTGGCATAAGGAATTGGCGCGAGGAAGGTGGCAGGGACTGCCGCTAGATGAGCAGATGGGAAATGTTGCTAGCGAAGTACGTCGGGTTTGGAGTCGTAGAAAGGCGGGGGATGAAAGAGCTAGTAAAATGGCATTTAGGCGCGCGCTTGAGCTTATTGATCTGTCGTTGGCCAGTGAGTGGCCGGTACACAGGTTAGGGGAGATGGCGCGCTTGCGCGAGGTGTTTTGTGATACTTATTTAGAGGCGGGGGAATATGATGTGACGCCGGAGATGATAGATGATTATTTATTGTGGTTTGCGATTAAGGCTAGGGCGGGAAAGTAAAATATGGATTTGAGAGGAAGAGCTATTTTAATTACCGGCGGGGCCAGGGTGGGGCAGGCCGTAGCGGAGGAGCTGCTGGCGGCGGGCGCGAGGCTGGCAATGACGTATTTGGCCAAGGCGGACGAAGGGCATGAGAAGGCGAGGGGGTATAAGGCGGATTTAACGAAGGAGGAAAAGGTAAGGCAGCTGGTTGAGGACATGATTAAAGACTTTGGCGCGATTGACGGGCTGGTGAGTATGGTGTCGGTGTTTAAGCCGGATGGAGAGCGAGTAACGATGGCGGATATGAAAGAGCAGTTTGCCGTCAACGCCTTTGGCAACATGCTGGTGTCGCGCTTGTTCGCGGAGGAAGCGAAAAAGCGCGGGGCGAAAAACGCACCGATGGTGTCGTTTATTGACTGGGCGGTTGACCACCCCTACCAAAACTATGACGTGTATTTGGCGGCCAAAGCGGCACTGCGGCATTATCTGATGGCGCTGCAGAGTTCGTTTAAGGGCGTGGTGCGGGTGGTGAATATTCATCCGGGGATGATTCTCCCGCCACCTGATTTTCCGGCGGCAGAAAAGAAAAACATTGTGCGTAACACGCCGACGGGCGACATTGGCGACCCTAAACAAGCGGCTAAGCTGGTGCGCACGGCACTGGAGCTAGACTTCCTGGCCGACAATATTTACTTGGCTGGCGGCCAGCAGTGGCGGCACAGGTTCTAGAAAATAAAAGAGCCGGTGGTGTCCTTGGAAAAAGGCACGACCGGCTGGGGTTGCAGGTTCACTCGGCTTTGGCGAACGAGGGAATGAGCAATTCGGAGGAGACGAGCTGTGCCTCTTGGTCTTCCGGCAACTGCCACTTATAGACAGCGACGGAACAGTTGGGTGGGTTGGGGTCGGCTTCTTCCGGTTTGAGGAAGGCATAGGTATTGGAGCCGTGGCAGCCGACTAGTATGGTTAAGGGCGACAGGTTGGGTGAGTCATTAACTGCGTGTATGGCACAGTGTCGCATGGCGGTGAGCAACATGTGGCGGGCGGCGAGAGCGGGCGGGTAGATGTCTTTCATCCATAAGTCTCTGACAGAAAGCGGCTGGCTGGATGCCTTGGCGGACTGGATTGCGTTCTTGACTGTCTCACAGGGATACATTTCTTCGATGCCGTCGGCTTCGGCCCAGGTGACGCCGAAGGCTGGGTCGAGAAAGACTTGGCCACCGCAAGGGCAGTTGATTTCATCGGCTGCTACCTGCGCGGTCTCGATTGCTCGCGGGGAGTCGGAGGCTAGGAGCAGATGAACGGGGCTAAGTGGCTGTACGAGTTCCCTGGCGGCGGTTTCTACCGCTTGCCTGCCTTCGGGCGTGAGTTTTTCTTGGTCACCTTGGCCTTCGTAAAGTCCGTGGCGCATGAGCAGAAAGGTCACTTGTTTGACGCCCATTCGTGTCTCCTTTTGTTGCTGGAGAAGGCCATAAGGCCTTAGACTGTGTAAGGGTACGAGCAAAAACTGAAGTATATGAGCTTAGCATATTTAAAGTTCTATGTCAAATTTTATAAAGCTATTTAAGGGAATTACGAAAGACGATGTGCGAGAGGCAGGGGGGAAGGGAGCTTCTTTAGGTGAAATGACGCGGGCGGGGATTCGGGTGCCGCCGGGGTTTGTGGTGTTGTCGGTCACTTTCGATGAGTTTCTGAAAGCTACGGATTTGAATGTGGAGTTGGATGCGATACTGGACAACGTGGATCATGAGGTGGTGTCGGCGGTGGATGGGGCGTCGGCGAAGATAAGGAGATTGATTATGGGTGCTGACATGCCGAAGAATATTGTGGATGAGATTATTAAGGCATACAGGAAGTTGGGGGCGAAGTACGTGGCGGTGCGTTCTAGTGCTACGGCGGAAGACAGTAAGGACGCGGCCTGGGCGGGGCAGCTGGATACTTTTTTGAACACGAC
The DNA here is from genome assembly GCA_964434765.1 of uncultured Candidatus Saccharibacteria bacterium. GTDB lineage: Bacteria > Patescibacteriota > Andersenbacteria > UBA10190 > UBA10190 > CAYSWF01. The sequence goes on along the minus strand of CAYSWF010000003.1, from coordinate 10,698 downwards.
GGAGGATAGTTTGCTGGAGAATGTGAAGAAGTGTTGGGCGTCATTGTTTACGCCACGGGCAATATTTTATGGATTCGAAAAAGGTTTTCATGTTCATAAAGATCAGGTTGGTGAACATAAGGGGAAGTCGATTTCGGTGGCGGTGGTGGTGCAGAAAATGATAGATAGCGAAGTGTCGGGGGTAGCGTTTTCGGTGCATCCGGTTACGCAAGATAGAGACCAGCTTATTATTGAAGCGGGTTTTGGGCTGGGTGAGGCAATTGTGTCCGGGTCAATAACGCCAGATAGTTATGTAGTGGAAAAAAGCGTCAGAAAGATACTGGACGTAAATATTAGTGTGCAGAGTAAGGGATTGTTTAAAGATATAAAGAGCGGGAACGCGTGGCGAGATTTGCCAGAGAGCGAGGGGAAAAAAAGAACATTGTCTGATGATGAAGTGTTGGAATTGTCGGATTTAGTCATGAAAATTGAGAAGCATTACGGTTTTCCGGTGGACGTGGAGTGGGCGAGGGAGAAGGGCAAGTTTTATATCGTGCAAAGCCGACCGATTACGACGCTAGCTAAATAATTCATGGCCAGGGACTATAATAATATTAGGAAGCAGTTAAGCAACAAAGAATGGTACCGGCAGCGGTTTGATGGATCGCCGATGTATCTGTTTGCCATTGCCGAGGCGGAGGTAAAAATGGAGAAGCGTAAGCCAGCCGGTACCGAGGCTAAGGTGCGGGTGTGTTTTTATAAGGACGGTAAGGCGGATTGGTATCTAGATATGAAAGATGTGCGGCGGGGAGCGAAAGTGCTGACTGATTTGGCTAAAGACAATCCTGATTTAAGCACGAGCTTGTTGGCGGCTTGGCAGGAAGATGAGAAAAAATTTCAGCAGCATTTTGACAGTTTCGACGCTGTTAATCTCGAGGAGTTGGCTGATGAGCAGTTGCTGAACCTCTTTTATACCAACCGAGAGCTATTTAAAAACCGGGTTACCTCATCGGCGGTAATAGACCATTTCGCTTTGGGTACCGATATGCAGGTGGCAGACATGTTACGCCAAGAGATTGGAAAAATTGGCAGAGAATCAGAGTTTACGGAAGTATTCAGTGTGGTAACTTCGCCGGTGCATCAATCGTTCATCAATGAGGCGGAGATGGAATTGCTTAAAATTGCTATGGAGGCGCCGGATGATGAAGAGCGTCTAAAAGAGTATCAGAGAAAATATTATTGGAGCAGGAATAATTACACCACGGCTCAAGCATTGACGGTGGATGATTTTAAGAAAGATATAAAAGTGTGGCGCGAGTCCGGGGCTGATTTAAAAGCCAAGTATCAGCAGTTAAAAGATACGCCGCGCATTAATAAAGGAAAGAAGCAACGGCTATTTGAGAAGTATCGGTTTTCTCCATTGTTGCTGACACTGTTGAAGATTTCGGAAGACTTTACTTGGTGGCAGGACGAGCGCAAGAGGGCGACATATTTAAATATTCACGTCGGGACATCAATCTTAAATGAGATGGCGCGGCGGCGGGGCTATCAACCGGATTTGATGAAGTTTATGGTGGCGCCGGAAGTGAGAGGCATGTTTGAGGAAGGCGTACCGGCCAAAAGTATCTTAAGGGACAGGCAGAAAAATTGTGTCATGGTGGTGTGGGATGGCGGGTATAAGATTTTGACTGGTATGGATGTCGAGGAGTTGCGCGGGCTTATGTTTCCGCCTGGTAAGAAAGATAAGGTTGGCGACATTCGTGGCTTGACGGCGTCGGTGGGTCGCGTGACGGGAAGGGTGAAAATAATCGGTTCGGTAAAAGAAGTAGATAAAGTAGGGGCGGGGGATATATTAGTGGCAGTGATGACGCGACCTGATTATATCGTGGGTATCAAACGAGCGGCGGCCATTATTACCGACGAAGGTGGCATAACTTGCCACGCGGCCATTGTCTCGCGAGAGCTGGGGTTGCCGTGCGTAATCGGCACTAAAATTGCCACGCAGGTGTTGAAGGATGGGGACTTGGTGGAGGTTAACGCCAATCATGGGGTGGTGACGGTGTTGAAGCGAGCCTAATACGTTCGCTTTTTGTGCGTGTTAGGGTATATAGTGTATTCATGGCCGGTTTAACTAAAAAAGAAAAAGAGGCGTTGAAGCTGTTTAAAGAAAAGCTCGTGGCGGAGTTTGGCGAGAGGCTTGATTCCACACAATTGTTTGGCAGTAAAGCCAGGGGGGATGCGGCTAAGCACTCTGATGTGGATGTACTGGTGGTGTTAAAAGATGCCACTTGGCGCGATCGGCGACGGGTAAGTCATTTGTCGGCAGAGGCGTTGTTTGATACTGGTGTATTGCTTTCCTCTAAGACTTTTTCACCAGATCAAATTGAGGAAATGAGACGCGAGAGGTCAATGTTTTGGCAAGCGATCGAACCGGACCTGGTTCTTATTTAAGTGATGACCATACCGAGCGCGCGGCAAATTCGGGCGGAGATGGAAAGAGCCTATGAAGCATTGGACGATGCGGAGCACACTCTTAGCGAGGGTCGTTTGCGCACGGCTTTATCCAGGGCCTATTACGCGGTCTTTCACGCGGCGCGGGCCGTGCTCTGGTCGCAGGGATTGGCTCCCAAAACTCACAAGGGAATGATCCAGTTGTTTGGCAAGCATGTTGTTGGTGAGGGTTTGGTATCAAGGGAAATTGGTAAGATTCTTACGGAGGCGCACGAGCAACGCGAGTTGGCAGACTACCATGCCCTAGCTGGTAGTTTTGATAAGGATGAAGTTGAGATGTTAGTGGCAGACGCACGGCGGTTTGTGGAGAAAATTGAGGGGATTCTGAAGTGAAAGGTAGATTACATCGTGCAAAGCCGGCCGATTACGACGCTATGAGTAAGGGAAAATATAATTTCATGTGGGGGCAGCGGCAGTCGGCGATGCTGACGGAGGCGTCGATTTTGGCTTTAGGCCCACGCGGGAGCTTTCTGGGAAAGGAGATAGTGCGTGATGATTTGCAGGTGATTGAGGAAGGGGTGCTTGGTAATTACATGACGGATGAGGCGGTAAGTGACTGGCGGGAGGTGGGGAAGGGATATAGAGATAGAGAGTTCACCGAAAAGCTGCTGGCTGATGTCGATGCTTTGATTGGCGATGCTCTCGCTTTTTATAACAGAGTACACAGAGAGGATTTGCCCCAATTGTCTAATGAAGAATTAGCGGGGAGGATGGAGAGGTATCAACATTTTGTTCAGTATGGGTTAGCTTATTTTGGCACTTCGACGCCGAGTGCGACGTATTGGGTGGAGGAGAGAATCAAGGATACTTTACGGAGTAAGGTGGGAGATCGCGAGAAGGAGCTGGATTTTTTCGTGGCTTTAAGTGCGCCGGGTGAGGTGGATGAAACAATGCGGGAGCGCATTGATTTTTTGAAGCTGCAGCTTAAAGAAGAGGTGAAAAATGAGGAATTGGAGCGGTATGCTCGTTCCTATCCGGCGCTCTTTATGAATACTTATGATGAAGACGAGGTCATAGCCTTTTTAAGGCGACGGCTGAGGGAGAAAAAGACAAAGGAAGCGGTGGATAAGGAGATAGTAAAGATGAACGAGACAGTGTCTGATGTGCGGGCGAGACATCGGGAGATTTACAGAGAGGTGGGAGATAGGGATTTAGAGTACTACGCGTCAATCCTACAACAGGGGGCGCTGGGACGCTATCGCTTGAAGCACGTGTGGAGCGGAGCTGAATATATGTGTCTGGGATTGTTGCGGGAGGTGCAAAGAAGAGTGGAAATAAGTTTCGAAGATTTTTTACGAGCATATATGTTTAGTGATATTGATAATTTCTTGCGTAATGGCAGGCGGCTGTCCAGCAAGGAGATTGCCGATCGGCGACGGTGCATAGTTTTTCACTGGATTGATAGGGAACTTAAGCTGCTTTTTGGGCAGGAAGCGATTGACTATAAAGATAAGCTTATTGGTACAGAGGAGGAGACTGTTAGGGGTGGGAATGAACTGGCTGGCCAAGTGGCGAGCGTGGGCAAAGTGCGCGGCAGGGCACGGATGGTATTTGTAGATGATTTAAAACAGTTTGTGAAGGACAGCGAAGATTTTCAGAAGGGTGAAATTCTGGTAACGACCATGACTTCACCGATCATGATCCCGATTATTACCAAGGCGGCGGGGATTGTGACGGACGAGGGCGGCATCGCCTCGCACGCGGCGGTAAGCGCGCGCGAGTTTAAGATTCCGTGCGTGGTGGGAACGCGTGACGGGACAAAAGTGATAAAGACTGGCGATGAAATAGAAGTAGACGCGGAGAAGGGCGTTGTGAGGGTTCTAAGGAGAAACGAGGTGTGAAAGAACTGGAACTAGCTTGGGAAGCGATACAGGAGATCTTTGATACGGAAGCAAATGTTCAGGCTTACCTCGGTCCCATTCAGTCTTTTTGTTCCTACGCTGAATCAACGTATCTCATTAAAATTGCCGAGAGAAAGGTTGCTGCCTACTACGATAGGCGCGAGATGGAAGTTGCTGGTGATAAACGCTTACCTGATTTTCTAAATCCCGACTGGTTTAAGGTTTTTAAAGAGAAATCGCGCAAGGCGATTGCTGACTCTATCGAATTTAAGAGTAGGTACTACGGGCAAAATGATGACTTGAGCAAAGATGAACTTTTTAGGAGAGTTCAAAATTTGGCAAGGATTCACATTGATAATTTTGTTGTTTTCCAAGCATGCCAGCCTCAATACTCTGCCAAACTTGAGCTCCACATTATTGACTTACTGCCTGATACAATTTCAGCTGAAAACAAAGTTGAAATTGTTACTGTTCTTTCTCTGCCGCTAGAAGCAAACTACTTAGTGAGGGAAGAGATTGCCTGGGGTAACCTAGTCAAAAAAATGCATGGCAAATTTGGTGGTTCCTTACCAACTCTTGAAGGGTATGACTTTGTTGAACTGGAGAATCATGTGAGAGAATACGGCCTGCTCAACACGGCAGATGGTCTGTCTCCCTGGACCAAAAATGATTTATATAAACGTTTGCAGGGGAACTTGACTGATAGGGTGGTTCTAAGTGCTGAGGCGGTTTTTAATACAAAACAGGAGGAATTGAGGAAAAAGCATGAAAATATTATTAAGCGTTATCGTGTTCCGAAAGAAGTTGAACGGTTATGTAGGGTCATAGCGGAAATTGGACAACTAAGATTATCCATCAGAACAGAGGGTTGGATGCCCTTGCAATATATAAGGCGAACTGAGCTGTTTCCTCAGCTGGTACGGCATGTGCCATACTCGCAGATTCAGCTGGAAGCTTGTCGCTACCAAGAGTTACTGAATATTCTGGACGGTGATTATTCGCTAACGCCAGGGGAGTTGGAGGAACGAGAGAGGCTGGTCTTCTTCGGCATTCTTGGTGGTAAGGAGGTGCTTTGGTCTGGCAATGAAGCAGAAAAAAAGATCAACGAGCTGGTTCCAGAATTTGACCAAGGAGTCACTGAGATTAAGGGCCAACCTGCGATGCGGGGGCGGGTTACTGGTGTTTGTTATGTATTGAAATGGGATGCGGGTGACCCATTGAAAGAAATTGAAAGCATGCCAGATGGTGCTATTCTCGTTGCTGGTCAGACTCGTCCCCAGCTCATGCCGGCCATTCGTAAAGCTTCTGCCATTATTACCGATGAGGGTGGGATTATGTCTCATGCCGCCATTGTTTCTCGGGAACTGGGTAAACCATGTGTCATTGGGACCAAGGTGGCGACCCATGTCTTGAAGAGCGGCGACAGGGTGGAAGTTAATGCGGACCAGGGTGTTATAAAAATTTTAGAGGGTAAATAAAATTAGCCCACGTGAGTGATTCCAAGACAGAATTTCACGTGGGCTTAGGGGGGCGCCGAAGATCAGACGTGGAAGTAGCGGGCGACCACTCGGTACATGGCGGCGAGAATCTGTTGGAAGGTACCGTCGTAGTCTTCCTGAAACTGGCAGGGCCAGGGGTTAGTAACCTGGGCGTTGTACACCTTCTTCATTTCGACGCCTGCCTGAATTACTTGGGCGGCGATCTCGTCGCTGGTACAGATGACGAGGTCGTAGTCCGCGAGATCGAGCGAGGTGATGCGACGTTTTTCGTGACCTGTGAGGTCAATCCCGATTCGCTTGGCGGCGGTCACGGCAAAGGGTGTGGCCGGGCCTCCTTTGGCAGCGCTGACGCCGGCGCCGGCACTTTCACAGATAACATCGTGGCCCGCGTTCTTGAGAAACATTGCCAGCACCGCGGCCATGACTGGAGAGCGATCGCTGTTGCCAATGCAGACACAGAGAACTTTCTTCATCTTTCTTTCTCCAGCTCCAAAAGGAGCAGACAGGGTTGTCGTGCTTTATTTGGTCTATGGGAAGGCCGCATTAAGCACAAAGGGTACAGCCAGTAACAGAATTTGTTATGGTAGCATTATTTATGTCATATGTCAAATTCTAGCCTGCTGACTTTTCTGTAGTTGCCGAGCGGGGGTTGTTGTAGTATGCTTGGTCGGCGTTTGGTGACGACTGTTCTTTCTCTTTTTTATTGGAGGCCTAACATGGGTTTCTTGGGTAAGCTGCGGGGGGGATCTCTGTCTGGTGGAAAAAAATCTCTAGCGGAAAGATCTCCGCGGAGGGAGCTATCGTTGGATGATGTGGTGCCGCATGCGCCGGAGCCGGTGAAGATAGGTGGAGTTAGTATGGTGAAGACAAGACGGGGACCTGGCAGTCGGCGTGATAGACGCAGGAGGCGATTGGAAAGAGGCTTGGCGCAGGCGGATCGGAAAATGTGTGAGAAGATGAAGAGGCGTGACAAGCGTAAGGGGCGGCGGAGCAGACAGAAGAGGATGGCGGCTGCGGCGAGGGCGGGAAAGTGAGGCCTGGTGGTTGAACTGGGGCGATAGGGGGGCACCCGAGTGTTTACGGAGAAAATACTCGGGTTTTTTTATGGCTTAGCTTAGGTGTTAATTTAGTTTTTGCACAGCTTTTCTAGAAATGCCCCTTGACGTTTGTTTTGAGGCGCTTATACTAGGTAGTAACATAGCACCTTGAGACAACAAAAAGTTCTTTCTTCTAAGGCCCCACTACTCTATCCCTAACAACTCTGAATTTCTTCCCGGGCCTTTTCTCTTTGGGCTGAAAATTTCTTGCTCGGTATAGTGGGTGTATGAGTAATGGCACTGGCATAATGCGGGTGCTGGCTTCGGAATGTTTGTCGACTAAAATTAGGGAGGAAGAGGAAGGCGAGGGCTAGTCCAGCGAACTTAGGTTGACGGTTAGCTCGTCTTCCCAGATCATTTCGGGATGGCTTTTCAGAGTGTCTTTGACGTATTTCTTGCGCTCGTCGTAGGTGGTTTGGTCTTTGGCTTCAAACTTGACGGTGATGTAGGGGCCGTTTTGGGAGTAGCGGAAAATAATCATGCCGTCGGGCAAGTCGGCGCGCACGCCGTCGTCCCCGGGGATGACAGAGTCGTCAGTAATTTCAGCGTCGGGGAAATCCTTTTTAAATCTGACTGACAGGGCGTGGATGACACCGGCTTTTTTGTCGTCGGGGCAGCCGATTTTTATTTCGGGAGAGGAAATGTAGACGGGAAAGCTGGTGTACAGCTGATCCAAAGCAGTGTCTTTGTCTGACAGATATTCAAGTAGGCGCAATATGGCGTAGCTGCCGTCGTCGTGGCCGTAAGCGTTGTCGGCAAAGAAAAAGTGGCCGGAGAGCTCGCCGCCGAAGGCGGCGGCCTCCGCGGCAATTTTTTCCTTAATGAAGGCGTGGCCGGTAAGCCACATAACTGGGATGCCGCCATTTTGTTTGACAACTTCGCGCACTACTTGTGAACATAAGGTGTTGTAGATGATTTTGGAGCCGGGGAAACGCCCGAGAATTTCTTGGGCGAAGATGGCAACTAGGACGTCGTTCCAGAGAATGTTACCAGCGCCGTCGACAATGCCGATGCGATCGCCGTCGCCGTCAAGGGCGCAGCCGATGTCAGCCTTGGCTTTAAGCACTTCCTCACGCACGCGATTCATGACTGCGGTGGCGGTGGGGTCGGGGGTGCCGATAGGAAAGCGGCCGTCTGGTTCAAGATTTTTGCCAATAACCTCGCAGCCGGCCCGGGTCAGAATGGCTGGGATAAAGAGGCCGGTAGTGCCGCGCCCGCTGTCGACTACTACCCTAAACTTTTTCTTCAGCCGGATTCTCTTTAGAACGTCGTGGTAATAGTCTTCGGTGATGTCGCGCTTTTCGATTGTTCCTTTTTCTTCTGATTGGAGATAATCTTCTTCTTCAATGATGCGGCGCAGCTCCTGGACTTCTTGGGGGCCGGTGGTAAGGGAGTAGCCGATGCCTATTTTGAAGCCGTTGAAGTTGGCGGGGTTGTGAGAGGCAGTAACCATGACGCCGCCGTTGGTTTGGAAGCGGTACTGGGCGAAATACATCATTTGGGTCATGACCAGGCCGATGTCGATGATGTCAATGCCCATGGCGGTCATACCTTTCATGAGCGCGGTCTGATATTCTTGGCTGGAGAGGCGGCAATCTCTGCCGACGACGGCTTGTCTGATTTTTCGGTGGCGCAGGAAGGTACCATAGGCACGGCCGAGGGCTTTTACTTTGGTAGCGTCGAGATCTTCGTCTACTTTGCCGCGGATATCATAGTTACGGAAAACGTGGGGGTTTATGTGCATAGTGGGTATGATGGTATCATAAGTTTTTAAGAAGGGATAGGAACTGTGGTTGTAGGGCGGCGCTGGTGACTAGGAGGTCTTGTCGGCCGTCGACAGGAGGCTGCCAGGGGCTACCAGAGAAGTCCGAGGCGACAGCACCGGCCTCAAGGGCGATGATTACGCCGGCGGCAGCGTCATAGAAGTTACAACCGTTGTGGATATGGGCGTCGAAGCAACCAGCGGCGAGGTGGGCTAATTCCAGAGCGGCTGATCCGAATACTCGTGAAGTGCGAGTGTTCTTGGTAATGTGACTGAAAATGGAAGTGGCGTGGCGGGTTTTTTCTTCAAGGCAGGAGTGGCGGCTCAAAGAAACTACGGCGTCGACAGATTTTTTTACTCGGTCGGGTATGTGGATGAGCTGTTGGTTTAGCCTGGCGCCTTCATCTTTTTGGGCAGTAAACAGCTCGTCACTTATGGGGTTATAGATAACTCCGAGCTGCAGACGTTGTTTGTGCACGAGCGCGATGGATACGCAGAAATAGCTAAGGTGGTGAGAGAAGTTAGTCGTTCCGTCAAGGGGGTCGATAACCCAAACATAGTCAGACCGGGTTTTATCCATGCCGGCTTCTTCGGAGAAATAGGCGTGGTTGGGGAAACTTTCTCGAATTATGTCGAAGATTTTTTTGTCGGCAGCGAGGTCGGTTTTAGTTACTGACTGATCAGGGGTTTTAAAGGACTCGGAATTATCTACCCGGAAGTTGTTTTTGATTATCTGGCCGGCGGCTTGGGCAGCCTTGATAGCAACGGCGAGTTCTGGCGAAGAGTTTGGTTGAGAGGACATGATTACAGCAGTCCCATTTTTTGTTTGACTTGAGCTAAGGTCTGGCTGGCAACTTTGCTGGCCTTCTTGGCGCCTTGGGCTAGAATTTCGTGCAGTTCTTGGGGTTGTCTTCTGGCTTTGTATTTTTGCTGGATGGGCGCGAGTCTTTCGATAAGCAGGCCGGCGAGAGCTTCTTTAAATTCTTTGTATCCCCCGCCGGAGAATTTAGTTTCGATTGTTTCCGGTTTTTCTTCACTGAAGGATTGATAAATGGTGAGCAGGTTTTTGACGGCCGGGCCGCTTTTTGTGAATGAAAAGACAGCTTTGGTTTCCGTGACAGCACTGGCGATTTTTTGCTTGATGATGTTTGGTTCATCAGTGAGAGCGATGTAGCTTTTAGGCTCATCGCTCTTGCTCATTTTTTCTGTAGGGTTAGTGAGAGACATGATACGGGCGGTGTCTTTGTTGACCTGGGCCTTGGGTACGGTGAATGCTTCGCCGAAGCGGTTATTAAATCTCTTGGCTATATCGCGGGCCAGTTCAATGTGTTGCAGCTGGTCTTCGCCGACGGGCACAATATCTGTTTGGTAAAGCAGGATGTCGGCGGCTTGGAGGACGGGGTAGGCGAACAGGCCGAGCGCGACTTCACCTTTCTGTTTTTCAGATTTTTCTTTGAATTGGGTCATGCGCTTTAGCTCCCCCAGGGGAGTGATGGTGCCAAGTAGCCAGGCGAGTTCGGCATGGGCGGGGACATGAGACTGGACGAAAATAGTGCTTTTGTTTGGATCTATGCCGCAGGCTAGGTACATGGCGGCGGCGTTTAGGACATGGTCTGGCAGATGCTCATTGTCATACGGCACGGTGATGGCGTGTAAGTCTACTATGCAGAAGTAAGCCGTGTTTTTTTCCTGCAGGGGGATCCACTGCTTAATGGCGCCTAAGTAATTGCCAATGTGGAGGGTGCCGGAGGGCTGGATGCCGGAGAAAATTGTTTTGGCCATGAGGCTAGGTTACATCCTGGCGACGGGTCCTGTCACGCTGGTTTCCTCCCGGCCCTGCGGTCACAGTCGCGCTAAAGCGCTTGGTGTTCCTCGGGCCGGGTTCCCTCCAGCGTGCCACCCGTCGCAAGCATACTTACACTTCAACGATGACGGGCAGCACCATGGGGCGGCGTTCGGTTTTTTGGAAGAGAAACTGGCCAATATCGTCGCGAATGCTGGATTTAAGA
>CAYSWF010000002.1:18268-20160 GCA_964434765.1 uncultured Candidatus Saccharibacteria bacterium | reverse complement strand
CCTGAGGCGTCTGTTGGAGCTGGGAGCGCCAGAGGTGATTACCCGCAACGAAAAACGCATGTTGCAGGAGGCGATTGATGCGCTGATTGACAATGCAGCACGACGGGGTTCAACAACTACTTCCATTACAGGACAGAGGCGGCAGCTCAAGTCCTTGGCTGATATGTTGAAAGGTAAGCAGGGACGATTTCGCCAAAATTTGCTGGGTAAGAGAGTGGATTATTCGGGGCGCTCGGTGATTGTGGTTGGCCCGGAACTGCGTCTTGACCAGTGTGGGTTGCCGAAGTTGATGGCTCTGGAGTTGTTTAAGCCGTTTGTTATTCATGAACTAATTGAACGAGAGCTGGCACACAATATTCGCTCGGCTTCCCGCCTAATTGAACAGGGTATTCCGGAAGTGTGGGATGCTTTGGAAGACGTGACTCGTAAGCATAAAGTACTGTTGAACCGAGCGCCGACATTGCATCGTTTGGGTATCCAGGCTTTTGTGCCGGTGTTGATTGAGGGTAAAGCTATTCAAATTCATCCGATGGTGACAACGCCCTTTAACGCTGACTTTGACGGAGACCAGATGGCGGTGCACGTGCCGTTGTCTGAAAAGGCGCGTAGTGAGGCAGAGGAACTGATGCTGTCAAGTCATAATTTACTGAAGCCGGCCGACGGGCAGCCGGCTACCTCGGCAACCCAGGATATTGTGTTGGGTATTTACTACATTACAAAGGAGCGGGAAGGAGTGAAGGGCGAGGGCAAGGCGTTTTCATCAATCAATGAAGCCATACTTGCATATGAGCTTAAGGGCGTGGCAATTAATGCGCGCATTAAAGCACCTAGCCCCGATAGGCCGAGCGGGACAGTTGAGACCACAGTAGGGCGTCTGTTATTTCATGAGATATTGCCTAAAGGGTATCCCTTTATTAATGAAGTACTGGATAAGTCTCGTTTGAAGCGTATTGTTGGTGATGTTTTGAGTGGGTACGGGCAAGTGGCGGCAGCGCAATTTTTGGATGACATGAAAAATCTTGGCTTTAGGTTTGCCACGGTCAGTGGTATGTCATGGGGTATGGATGATTTGGCGGTGCCGGCAAATAAGAAGCAAATTTTACGCCAGGCCCAGGAGAAAGTTGATACTATCCAAGAACAATACGGAGAGGGTTTATTGACTGATGAGGAGCGCTATCGGATGACGGTGGGAGTGTGGGAGGAGGCTCGCGAGGAGATGAATAGTTTGGCGCAGAAAACACTTGATGCGACTGGTACGGTTTCTTCAATGGTCAATTCTGGAGCGCGGGGTTCTTGGACGCAAGTTATGCAGATGATGGGTATGAAAGGTACGGTGGCAGGGCCGACGGGCGAGGTGGTTGAGGTGCCTATTAAGAGTAGTTTCAAGGAAGGATTTTCTGCTTTGGAGTATTTTCTTTCGACGCACGGTACGCGTAAGGGAATGGCCGATACGGCTTTGAGAACAGCTACGGCAGGATATCTGACGCGGCGATTGGTGAACGTAGCGCAAGATGTGGTGGTGCGGCAGGAAGATTGTCAGGATACGGAGGGAGCATTATTGACGCTGGAGGACAGCCGGGAAGTTGGTATTACATTAGGGGCGCGAGTTATGAGCCGGATACTGGCAGAGCCGGTGCGCCATCCGCATACCGGTAAAGTAGTGTTTAAGCGTGGCACTTTGTTGGGAAGAGATGAGGCGGCGCAGATTGATGATTTGAACGTTGATGAGGTGGTTATTCGTTCAGTGGTGACGTGTAGGGCGAAACAAGGTATTTGTCGGTTGTGTTACGGTTGGGATTTAGGCCGGGGCGGCCTAGTTAAGATTGGTGAGCCAGTGGGGGTGGTGGCCGCCCAAGCTATAGGGGAACCTGGTACCCAGCTCACGATGCGTA
>CAYSWF010000002.1:14719-18258 GCA_964434765.1 uncultured Candidatus Saccharibacteria bacterium | reverse complement strand
TCATACCGGTGGCGTGGGTGGTGAGGACATAACTCAAGGTCTGCCGCGTGTGGAAGAGCTATTGGAAGCTCGAACACCAAAGGGGCAGGCGGTAATGAGTGAGGTTGACGGGGTAGTGGAGGTGAAGCAGTCAAAGAATGAGACACACTTGACGGTTACTTCGAAAGGTTCAAAGGCGAGAGAATACATTATTGATGGCGCCAAGCTGGCGTTGGGTGTTAAGGCGGGCAAGAGGGTGTTGGAAGGAGAGGAGTTGTTTGTAAATGTTGATGGCGAGAGTATCAGTGCTCCCTTTACTGGCACGATTGTAGTTAGAGACAATATCCTAGTGGTGCGGGGTCGGGGCAAGGATGTGCGTGAGTATACGGTGCCGGCAAATACAACGTTAGAGGTGAAGGATGGCCAGGCTGTAGTCGCTGGTCAACAAATGACAGAAGGACACATGGATGTTCAAGCGTTGTTTAAGATAGCGGGCGGGCGGGCGGTGCAGCGGTACATTCTGCGCGAAGTGCGGCAGGTGTACGCTATTCAAGGCGAGACTATTAATGATAAACACTTGGAGATTATTGTGCGGCAAATGCTGTCTCGGGTGCGGGTGCATGAGGCGGGGGAGACTGAACTTTTACCGGGGCGGATAGTTGAACTGGCCGAGTTTTTGGCGGCTAATGCTAAAGCAGAGGCGGAGGGAAAAGCGCCGGCGGTGGGTGAGCAGTTACTGTTGGGTATTACGAAAGTGTCGCTGACGACACGCAGTTTCTTGGCGGCGGCATCTTTTATGGAGACAGCCCGAGTATTGATTGACGCGGCCGTGACGGGGAGATCTGACAATTTAGAGGGGTTGAAGGAAAATGTGATTATCGGTCGGCTGATTCCGGTCGGGACGGGGTATGGGAAAGAAGAACCGGAGACTATTAGCCCGTAAGTAGTTAAAATAAAACCTGGTGTATACTAGGTAAACATGAGGTTAAATCCGTTTCGGCGTAACAAAAAACGGCTGCGCAGGCGCTCGAGCGTCACGGCCGAGAGCTGGCTGACGCCACAGGCGAAAAAGGCCGTGTGCGGCATTGTGCTGCTGATCTTTTCTTTAATTGCGGTCTTAAGCTTCTTTGAGGCGGCGGGGCCGATGGGAAATCTTTTACTGGGTTTCTTGCGGCGGGTATTTGGCTGGCTGGCGTACGTGGTACCGGCAGTTGTTATTGTGTGGGCACTGCACTTAGTGTGGCCGGCGCGCTTCGGGTGGGAGCGGCTGCGGATGGTGGGCCTGGCACTCACGGTTATAGGTCTGCTGGGGTTCTTCCACATTATTGGAGCATCATCTGACGATGCCCTGCAAGCGGCTCATGAAGGAAGGGCCGGAGGATATCTTGGTTTTCTTTTAAGTTTTCCATTAAGCCAGGCGGTGTCTCGGGTGGCGGCAACGCTGATTTTTATCGGTTCATTTTTCATCGGCTTGATTTTAACCTGGCGGGTGTCGCCGGCGGATGTAGGAGAGCGACTAAGGCGAATTTTTGTGTCTGATCAAGTTGACGGTGAAAGTGAGATAGAGGAAGAGCAGTTTCTGGAAGAGGCGCCGGTGGGTTCGCGTTTTCGGGTGAACGCGGTGCGAGGAGCCGAAGTTCCGAAGGCTACAGGTGTGAGGGGGGAGGTCATAAGCCAGCGTAATGAAGGGCGTCGGGCAGCGCAGCAGCTTAGGGGGGGTGGGCGCAGATATCACCCAGCTATACTTAAGCTTTTATACTCGTCTGGTCGAGTGAGCACGCGCAATAAAGAATTAGAAAGGCAGACCAAGGATACGATTCGGCGCACGCTAGAAAATTTTGGCATTAATGTAGAGATGCGGGAGGCAAATGTAGGGCCGACAGTGACGCAGTATACGCTTAGGCCGGAGCAGGGAACGAAACTGACGCGCATCACCGCGTTGCAGAATGATTTGGCGTTGGCCTTGGCAGCCCACCCTATTCGTATTGAGGCGCCAATTCCTAATAAGGATTTGGTGGGGGTGGAAATTCCGAATAAAACGCCGGCACTGGTGCGACTGCGTGATTTGCTGGCGTCGCGTGAATGGCGAGAGACGGAGTCTCCCCTATCTTTCCCACTGGGGTTGGATGTTTCCGGTCGAGTGGTAGTTGATAGTTTAGAGCGCTTGCCGCATTTGTTAATAGCGGGAGCAACCGGGTCTGGTAAGTCGGTTAACATTCATACTTTGTTAGTGTCCTGGGTGTACCGAAACTCGCCGGACGTAGTGCGGTTTATCTTGGTGGACCCAAAACGGGTGGAGCTGCCAGTCTATAATGGCATCCCTCATTTACTAGCGCCGGTGATTGTGGATGCCGATAAGGCAATTCATGCGCTGAAGTGGGCAATCGAGGAGATGGACGTCCGGTATAGACTTTTGGAGGAATCAGGGGCGCGTAATTTATTGTCATTTAATCTTGGTAATCCGTCAGAGGCCAGGCCGTTTATTGTGATTGTGATTGATGAATTGGCCGACTTGATGGTTAGACACGGGCGTGAAGTAGAGGGCCCAATCGTGAGGCTGTCACAGTTGGCGCGGGCAGTGGGCATTCACTTGGTGTTGGCGACGCAGCGCCCGTCTGTCAATGTGCTGACCGGTCTTATCAAGGCTAATATACCCTCGCGTATTGCCTTTTCAGTGGCGTCTCAGGTTGACTCGAGAACGATACTAGATACGGCGGGGGCGGAGAAATTGGTGGGCAATGGAGATATGTTATATCTGTCTGGTGATAAGGCACAATCGGTTCGTATTCAGGGTGGTTTTGTGTCAGAGGAGGAAGTACGCCGGGTGGTGGAGGAGGTACAGATAACTGGTGAACCGGAGTATAACGAGGCGGTAACGTCGCTGGCGCACGAGGGCAGTATGGTGGCGAGCGGGACGGCGGATGACCCACTGCTCCCCGAGGCGCAGCAGTTGATTGTTAGGGCTGGCAAGGCGAGCGCTAGTTTATTGCAGCGGCGTCTGCGGGTGGGATATGCCCGAGCGGCGCGCCTGCTGGATATACTGGAAGAGCAGGGTATCATTGGCAGCGCAGAGGGGAATAAGCCAAGACCGGTGCTTAGGGAGTCAGAAAAGGAGCGGAGTAAAGGAGAGGAAGGAAGCGCCGGCGGCCACGTTTATTCAGATCGGCGATGGTAGACACGAGTGCGGGCGGGGCGCTGCGCGCCGCCCGGCGGAAAAGGAAATTGACGCTTGACGCTGTGGCGGCCGAGCTTCGTATACCTCCTAAGCATCTGGAGGCACTGGAGGGGGGAAAGCTGTCTGTATTCGCGGCGGAAGTTTACGCGCGCGGCGCGTACATAAAGTATGCTCGGTATCTGGGCGTTGATAGACAGGATACGTACTACTCTTTTTTACGGTCTCTATCGGGAACGCACGAGCGGGTGTCGTTGCGGTTACCACAAAGAGCTAGGTGGCTGGTGCGTGTCTGGACGCCAGCTGGTGTGGTAGTGCTCATGGTGCTGGCGGGTGTGCTGGCAGTGGCTGGCTATTTAGGTGTGCAGGTGCGAGAGTTTGTGCGTCT
>CAYSWF010000002.1:11945-14709 GCA_964434765.1 uncultured Candidatus Saccharibacteria bacterium | reverse complement strand
CCGTCCCTGGAGCTTACGGCACCTGTCTGGGGTGTAGTGGAGGCGTCTCAAGTAGCCGTGCGAGGTCGAGCCGAGGAGGAAGCATATGTTACGCTTAACGGCGAGACGGTGTTTTTAGCCGAGGATGGGACTTTTGAGGTGATGCTGCCACTCCGGCCGGGTATAAATGTGCTGCAATTAGAAGCGAAGGGAGCGTCGGGGCGGGCGCGTGTTCTGAAACGTGACTTGCTGGTACCGCGCACGTGAGGTAGGGTTGGGAGATGGCTAAGCAGCAAGATAAAATTACCGCGGTGGCGGCGGCAGTGGAGGCAATTAAGGAGCGGTTCGGTGAGGGAGCGATTATGAAGTTGGGTGAGGCTAAAAAGGTAGACATTGATGCCATTCCGACTGGTTCGATTTCGCTGGATATTGCTCTGGGTATTGGGGGTGTGCCGCGGGGACGCATTATTGAGATCTACGGGCCCGAATCTAGTGGAAAATCAACATTAGCGTTGCACATTGCAGCCAGCGCGCAAAAAAAAGGCGGCGCGGTGGCCTATGTGGACGCGGAGCATGCGCTGGATCCACAGTATGCTAAGCGATTGGGAGTGGCCATTGATGACTTACTGATTAGCCAGCCGGATACGGGTGAGCAGGCGCTCGATATTGTGGAGACGTTGGTGCAGTCGTGTGCTATCGACTTAGTGGTGATTGATTCAGTGGCGGCGCTGACCCCGCGGGCGGAAATTGAAGGCGAGATGGGTGATACGCACATGGGGCTGCAGGCACGGTTGATGTCACAGGCACTGCGGAAATTAACGGCTATTGCGGCTAAGTCGAACACGACAGTCATTTTTATTAACCAGATTCGCATGAGGATTGGCGTAATATTTGGCAATCCGGAAACGACTACGGGGGGCAAGGCTCTTAAGTTTTATTCTTCTGTTCGAATAGAAGTGCGGCGGCGGGCTAATATTAAGTTAGGCGAGAAAATTATTGGCAACCGGGTCTATGCTAAAGTGGTTAAGAATAAAGTGGCGCCGCCTTTTAAGGTGGCGGAATTTGACATTATGTATAACGAAGGCATCAGCTACGAAGGTGATTTGGTGGATAAGGGCGTGGAATACAAACTGGTAAAGAAAGCTGGCAGTTGGCTGTCATACGGTGATCTGAAACTGGGACAGGGGCGCGAGATGTCTAAGCAAACACTGAAGAATGACAAAAAGTTAGCTAAGCAGATAGAGGAAGCTATTTGGCAGGCTGCGGAGGTGGAGGAACGGGAAATAATTGGTAATCAGTGACTAGTGATCAGCAAATAGAAGTTGTTTGTTGTCGTCGGGGGCGGTGCGGTTGCGTCTGACCAAACCGCATATATTGCATTGCTGGATGAGGTCGAGCCGATTAGGGTCGGTACCCTCATAGGCGATGGTTGGCATGGAGCCAAAGCAAGGGGAGCGGCGATCGCCAGGGAGAGCGTCATCAACATGTTTTGAGGTTCACGGGTGCTCAAGGGGGGGCGGGTGGGGCGGTTGCGGAAAGTGCCGGGGGCGGGAGGCACATCCTGGCCGCAGGCTTCGCAGACGAAGCCGTCGTTGCGGGGGATGAAATTTCTTCTCACTGGCCGCGATAGCCTAATAGTCCCATTTCCCGAGCGCGTTTGATTTCTCGAGCCAGTCTTCTTTGATGCTTGGAGCAGGAGCCAGTTTTCTTGCGGGGCAGAATCTTATTCTGGCCACTGATAAAGCGGCGTAGCACGTCTGTGTCGCGGAAAGTGACACCGTCGATATGTTCAGCGCAGAGCAAGCAGATCAGATTAGGGTTTTTCTTCACAGTGAATTAAGTAAGTAGAAAATTAGGTTAGAAAGGAATGTCCTCAATGCGAATTTCCTCGTCGGAGACGGCTTCAGCAGTTATGGGCGCGGGGGCGGGTGCGACCGGCTTGGTTTTGTCGGCTTGATCTGAAAGTACGGGCTGGGACAAGGGGGTGGTCCCTAAGGTCGCGGGGCGACTGCCGAGCATAATCATGTTTCCAGCCACAACTTCGGTGCGATAGTTTTTCTTGCCGTCTTGGCTCTCCCAGGAGCGTGTTTGCAGGTGGCCTTCAATGTAGACTTGTCTCCCCTTGGCTAGGTATTGGGCACATATTTCGGCCAACCGGCGCCAGGCAACAATGTTGTGATATTCGACGCGTTCTTGCTGATTGCCCTGGTCATCTTTCCAAACGCGGTTGGTGGCGACTGAAAAATTAGCAACTGTTACGCCTTGGGGGGTGGTGCGGGATTCAGGATCGGCCGTTAGGCGGCCGATAATCATAACTTTGTTTAAATCCATCTGTTTGTAAATTAAGCTGGTAAGTAGATAAAGTAAAGTAAGTTATTTGACTTCTTCGTCGAGGGCTCGCTCGATTTTTTTCTCGACTTCAGTCATAGTCACCTCTTTGGCTGGTTTTTTGGGTTCTGGCGTTGCTATGGCAGGTTCTTTCTTATCGGTAAGGTTGTTGAAGATGGCAGCCGATACTTCCGCGCGGCGGGGGGTTTGGAGTATAGTCAAGCGCAAGATCCCGTCTTGCTTGCGTAGATCTTTGCGCAACTGCTCGATTTTATCGGGAGACAACTCGGTTTGGATAGTGCGGAGCCAGGCGACACGTTTTTTGTCGACGGGGTAGTGGAGACGGCGGCGGCTGCCGGGGGAGTCAGTAGGCGGGCCGCTGTGGGTAATTTGACCGTCGAGTTTTGCGATGGTAGCGTCGATGGCTTCGTCGAGCTTGTTTTTGTCTGTTTCATTA
>CAYSWF010000002.1:7702-11935 GCA_964434765.1 uncultured Candidatus Saccharibacteria bacterium | reverse complement strand
CGTATTCTGACATAGTCTGATGATACTACATTACGACGTCGCTGTTGTCAAAAGCGGAGCTACGCTGGGCGGGCGTCTAGGTGGCAAACTTAAAGATAATAACGTCTCCGTCTTGTATGGCGTAATCTTTTCCCTCGTCACGCAGCAGCCCTTTGGTGCGAGCGTTGGCGTACGATCCGGCGGCAACTAGATCATGGCAGGCAATGGTTTCGGCGCGAATAAAGCCGCGTTCCATGTCTGAATGTACCATCCCTGCCGCTTGGGGGGCATGCGCCCCCCGCTGAAGCGTCCAGGCACGGGTTTCTTTGGGGCCGGTAGTAAAGAAGGTAATGAGGTTAAGCAGTCGGTAGCTGGCAGTAATCAAACGATTAAGCCCAGTGGCGACGAGGTGGTATTCCTTAAGAAAAGCCAGCTGCTCGTCCGCGGGCAGTTCGGTGAGTTCTTGTTCAATCTTGATGCTGACGGGCAAGACAGGCGAGAATTGTTGAGCGAACTTGGCGGTGCAGGCGTCGGCTTCCTTAATTTGTTCTTCGTCTAGGTTGGCAATGAATAGAGTTGGTTTATCGGCTAACTTAGGAACTTCGTGTTCTAAAGCGGTTCCTTTTTCTTTCATGCGTTCTGTTGTCTGCAGGTCTGCCAGCTCGAGCTCGGTCTTTATTGTTTCGGCGTCGTTTATGGGGTCAATAGTGTCGTGGACGTGGGTGATTTTTTTGTCTGGGAAAAAGCGGACGACGTGGACGATGGCGTCGACTTCGCGGATGTGGGACAGAAACCGGTTGCCTAGACCCTCACCTTGATGGGCGTTTTTGACTAGGCCGGCAATGTCGACAAACTCGATGGTGGTGGGCGTAATTTTTTCTGAGCGCGAGATGGCCGCCAGTTTTTTGAGGCGGTCATCCGGCACGGGGATGACTCCGACGTTGGGTTCAATTGTTGTAAACGGATAATTTGCCGTTTCTGCGGGTTTACCCTGAGCTTGTCGAAGGGTTAGCGCGTTAAATAAGGTGGATTTACCAACATTAGGAAGACCGACGATGCCGACTTTGAGCATGTCTCTATCGTGTCTGGCGCTTGCTAAAAAAGCAATGTAAGTAGTGAGCCGGATCGTTGCCGGCCACACTGACTTCGATTTGTTTGTTATCCAGCTCAACTACGGCATATGAGGCACTGGGGGTATTGTTACCTCGGAAATTTTCTACTAATGATTGAAAATTAAAGTAAGGAATATTATTATGGATATGCATCCGATTCCAGTGCAGGTGTCCATTAATAACAGCTTTAACTTGTCCGGAGTTCTCCAAAATTTTTCTTATGATTTGCCGGTTTGCGATAAGGCTATGTTGGGGAAGCCCCTCGAACCAGTAGTTGCCAGTAAGGTCTTGGTCGGCCAGCGAATGGTGGACAAAGATAATTGAGTCAGTTTTAGTGAGGTTCTGCGCAAGCCATTGTGCTTGGGGCTCTGAAACAGTAATGTGACCATCTTCATCTCTCTTAGAAAATAGAGTAATAAAGCGATAGCCATTGCTGTTAAATGCGTAGTAGAGGGTGTTTTGTCCTGTCAGTTCCATGATTTCTCGTTCAGAGAGATTCTTTGTGTCGTGATTGCCAACCACGTTGTAGAGAGGACAGTCGAGCTTGCTCAATAGCTCTAGTATGCTCCGATAATTTTTTTTGTCGCTGGCTGGTGTGTCGTCCTCAATTACATCCCCGAGCTGAACCACAAAACTTGGATGTACTTTGTTGTTCATAGTATTAACGAAGTCGTTGACTAACTCTTTGGAATGTTTTGCTAGCTTTCTCAAGTCGCCTCGGTCTGAATATCCTTCAGGACCTAGGTGTATGTCTGAGATAACGGCGAAGATCATAATTGGGTCTACTGTATTAGTATTATATATAAATGTGGCATTTCAGAGTTGATCTCATAATCGGGAACCGTTGACTTGTAGAGAGGTTTGTAGTAGGAATAGTGAGGGTTGTCCTTTGTCAACACAAGTGTGATTTTTACTAGAGGAGGCTCGTCTCATGTCTCGTGAACGCGTGGTGTATTGCAACGGCAAGTTTGTCGCTGAATCTTTGGCAGGAATCTCTGTCTATGACACCGCTCTTGTAACAGGAGAGGTAATCACGGAGGTCACGCGGACGTTTGGCCAGCGGCCATTCGAACTCCAGGCGCATCTCCAGCGGCTCTTAGCGGGGCTGGCGGAGTTGCGGGTTGCGTCTCCTTTGACGTGCGACCAAATGGTCACTGCTACTGGATTGACGCTGGCGCGGAATCTAGCCACGGAAGCGGAGGACGTGGAATGGCAAATCATTTACTATGTTTCCCGGGGGCTGACCCAGTCGTTTGGCCTTTTTTCGCGCGCGGATTGCCAGCCAACTGTGGTCATCAGTTGTTTTCCTTTGGTTAAGCGTCTTGGCGGCATGGCTCATGCGTATGAACAAGGAGTGGACTTGGTGGTGAGTTCTCAACGCGCGATTCCCGCCGAGATTCTCTCGCCCCAAATTAAAAGTCGGGGGCGTTTGGACTATCTTCTGGCGCGGCTTCAGGTAGCGGAGCAATGTCCTGGCGCAACTGGTGTTTTACTTGATACGCAAGGGTTTATTGTTGAAGGAACCGGGACCACCATCTATGTGGTGCGGGACGGGAAGGTATTGACTCCACCAGGAAGGAAAGTGCTGCGAGGCGTGACCCGCGAACTCATGTTTCGGCTGGCGGCTCATGGCGGCGTTTCTATGGAGGAAGCGGAGCTTCGTGTAGATGATGCCCGGGGGGCAGACGAGATGTTTGTAACCTCCACCGTGGTATGTCTTGCCCATGCTCGCTCGTTTGAGGGCACTAGGTTTGGTGATGGAGGCTGTGGCCCGATTACGGCTCGGCTTAGGCAGGCAGTCATTGAGGAGGTTGGCGTAGATTACGTGGCGCAGGCGCGGCTATACGCTGCGCGGCTGGCAGCAATAAATGGGAGGTCTCGCTATGGTGAAGTTTCTCAATCGAACGGACGCAGGCGGGCGCCTGGCCGCTTGCTTCGACCTAAATTTGTACCGTGAGGCGGTTGTGGTGGCAATACCGAATGGCGGAGTGCCTGTTGCTCTCCCCATTGCGGAGTATCTTGGTCTCCCGCTTTACCTCTGTATAGCGGTAAAGATTCCCTGGCGCTGGCTCCCGCGGGTTGGTCTTGGCGCCGCGCAAGAGCAAGCTGTCTTCTTCAACTGCAGTTATGTGACTAGGCTGGGAGTGTCATGGGCAGATCTGTGCCAGGGTGTGCAGATAGCTGTTGGCACTGTACTTGATCGAGTGAAGTTCTTCTTTCCACAGCCGGTTTCTTTTGCTGGCGAGGGCTTTCATCCGTTGCCAGCGATGAGAGGCAAGACAGTCATTCTAGTGGATGATGGTGTGGCGACTGGATATACCGTCTATGCTGCCATCACTAAGTTGGCCACACGTTGTCCTCGGCGTGTGGTGGTTGCCGCACCTGTCTGCAGTAGGCAGGCACTGGCAACCTTGGCTGTGCCTGGCGTTTCGGTTGAGCTCATGACGCTTTTTGAGGACCCGTCGCCTTCGTTTCTGGTGGATGACTACTATGATGACTTTTCGCAGCTGTCAAAGGATGAGGTGGGACGGTTGTGGGAAAGGTGTCACCCGGCTTCTGATACTTACCTCTCAACGGAGATCTGAAATGCCAATACTTGCTGCTGACCTGGGGGGAACGACTATGAGAGTCGGTCTAGTGGAAGGGGGCTGCTTGCTTGAGACCGCTAGTGTGCCGGTTGTCCCCGCGCGGGGGATGGTTTCTAATCTCGAGTGTCTTGAGGATACCGGCCAGAAGCTCTGTGCTCGGCGGAGCCTTGCCGTGTCCAATTGTGGAGGACTTGGTCTTGCTCTAGCATGTCTGGTTGATGGTTCGGAGAGTCGCGTGCTCGGCTCGGTTCAGGGAAAGTACGAGGATGCAGCTGCTGTGGATCTCATTGTTTGGGCGCGTGATCGCCTGGGACTAAAACTTACCTTGGAGACGGACAGTCGATCCGCGCTGCTTGGAGAGTGGCGCTATGGAGCGGGGCGTGGTTGTGACAATATTGTCATGGTGATGCTTGGTACCGCGATCGGCGTGGCTGTACTGTTGCGGGGCAGGCTTCTTAGGGGTGTTCATTACCAGGCCGGACTTGGTGGACACGTGGTGGTAAATCCCGGCGGGCGACTCTGTAACTGTGGGGGAAAGGGCTGTGTGACGGCAG
>CAYSWF010000002.1:0-7692 GCA_964434765.1 uncultured Candidatus Saccharibacteria bacterium | reverse complement strand
ACGGCAGAGGCATCGACGTGGGCACTGCCTACCATTGTGCGTGATTACCCTGGTTATCAGTCGAGTGTCCTTGCTGAAGAGTCCCCTCTTAACTATGAGGCTGTTTTTCGGCAGGCACGGAATGGCGATGTGGTGGCAGGGAAGATCCTGGAGCGGAGCCTAGACGTGTGGGCAGCGATGATTGTGTCACTCGTTCACCTCTTTGATCCGGAGCGCGTCATCCTTGGCGGTGGTATTATGCAAAGTGCCGACCAGATTATGTCTCCTCTCCAAAGGCGTGTCAAAGAATGGAGTTGGACGCCCTGGGGAGAGGTGGAGGTAGTGTTGGCTCGCCATATACAGAATGCTGCTCTACTGGGTGTCAGCTCACTTGTGGACCAGAGTGTGGCAGCCCTCTAGGATGTTCTACAGACAATTAGTTTTCATGCTCACTTGGAAGGTGAGCATTTTTTTGATCTTGCGCATGAAAAGACCGACGATGCCGACCTTGAATATGTTCTAGATGTCGCCTGAGAGAACAGGAAATGCAATTGGTTTTGTGAAGTGGCGATAATTGTACTTGCCCCCTTTTCTAGGCCAGCACACCAAAGGCATTTTCTACGCCTGGGGAAAATAAAGGAGTAGAATTCATGGCAGAGAGAAGGTGAGTATTATGATTCAGTCGACCGTATTGGCTAAGTCAGTAGCGACGGTGGCCGGCGCCGTTTATATTCTCTGCCGGCTGCTGGCCGCCGCTGCTCCTAATCTGCTTTTCAGTGTTGGGCAGAGCTGGTTTCATACTATAAACCTGGAGAGTGTTAGAGTGGCGCGCCCCATGCCGATGGGCACGTTTATCCTTGGTTTGGTGACGAGCGTTGTCTTCTCGTGGGTGGCTGCCTACGCCGTGGCCGAGTTGTATAATAAGTGGGAGAAGAGATAGCGTTGCTACACATGGTTAACTAGTTGACACTTGCCTGTAAGTTGGATTGTTGGTTTCTCCGCCGGCGTAGCCGGGGGTGGCCGATACCACGCCCGCGAGTTTGCTGAAGATGGCTTCGGTGCACCAGATTGTGTATGGTGTGGCCTGGTTAATGAGTTGTCAAGAAAAAACCAGAAACTGGCGTTTCTGGTAGTTTAGATAATGTTGTTGGGAGCGATGTCGTGCGGGCGGCCTTCGGCGCGAGCAGCCGGTGATTGCAATTCGAAGCGGACGACTCCGGCACTGACCCGGGCATGCAACGAATCAATCGAAGCACAACCGCAATATTCCAGTCCTTTCTGCAGAGCGAGGGCAGTGTTATCCAGTAGTCGGCCCAGGGAGCCTTGGGCTGGTACCAATCCTTCGATGCCTTGAGCCAGGAGAGTATCTAAATTTACTTCATGGCCGTATCTTCTGTGACCTCCCTCCTTGATGGCACCAGGAGAGCCCATGCCTCGATAACGCTTCCAGCGCCGGCCGTACTGGTCAGGCACTTCCTCGGCTGGGGTTTCGTCGCAGCCGGCGATATATCGGCCAACCATCGCGGCCCGGGCGCCGCAAGAGAGGGCTTTGATAATGTCGGCCGTGGTTCTAATACCTCCATCAGCGATGACGGCGACGTTCCGTCGGCTGGTGTGATAGACAGCGCTAAGCTCGGCCCGGCCAATTCCAACTGTGTCTTGGGTGGTGCAAATGGATCCGGAGCCCATGCCAACCCGTAACACATTGGCGCCAGCGGTGATCAGGTATTCGGCTTGAGCGGGCGTAACTACATTGCCGGCAATGATAGGTATGTCTGGGTTAAGCCGGCGTATGTACTTAATTAGCTCAACCGCGAAGGCAGTTGAGCCCTGTGCGCTGTCGACCACCAGGACATCAACGGCGGCGGCTAATAAAGCGTCAACTCTATCCCGATCTGCCTGGTGGGTTGAGACCGCGGCGCCGATGAGAAGCTGCTCGTTATTATCAAGCAGGGCGTTGGGGTACTGTTCGAACTTAGCCACGTCTTCCCTGGTGACCAGAGCGTAGATGCTGCCATCTTCATTAAGCAGCAGTAGTTTACTGGTGCTGCGGCGCTCTTGCAGGATATTGCGCGCGGTGGCTAGGTCCGGGACCAACTTGGCTGGCCTGGCTCCTAATTCAGCCAGCGGTATCATTACGTCATTGAGGGGCCGGTTTTTGTCGCGCTCGAAAGCGACGTTGCCCTTCATCACCATGCCGATCAGTTTGCCGCTGCGCTGGCCGTTATCTGTCACCAATACGGTGGAGAAGCCATAGTGTTTCTTGATGTTGTACACCTCGCTGACTGGGTCATTCGGTCCGCGGCAAATGGGATCGAAAATGTATCCCATCCGAAAACGCTTACCGCGTTTAACCTGATTGGCGGCTTCGTCGGGTGTAAAATTGAAGTGAATAATTCCTAAGCCGCCGTGTAAGGCCATGTGCACTGCGGTTTTCCAACCGGTGACTGTGTCCATGGGAGAGCTTAATAGCGGCAGACGCAGTACCAGACCGTCCGTCAGTCTGGTTTCGAGGGAAATGTCTGCCCCGGAAACTTCGCTATAGGCAGGCAGTAGAATCAAGTCGTCGAAAGTCACGCCGGCGCCCGGCCCAAACAGTTCGTCACACTTTAGGCCGTTGCCGCCCCCTCGCGCTTCAATCTTATTCACGATTTCTCTCCTTTGGCTAAAACTTCTTGGTTTTTCAAACAACAGGCACTAACAGGGTTTCTAAACCTTAAGGGATTACTTGGGCAAAGTCAACTGGTATGCCTGGATCTGTAGAGGGGTGCCGATATCTGATTGGCAAGTCACTATATGTAACCCCAGCTGTGTAGCTTATCAAACTCCTCGTACCAGCGGTTGCCAATGTCAACCCGGTAGTACATGTTGGGGATTAGTATGTTCTTGATTCGGGAGTAAGCTTGCTTTCGTGCGTCCTGCATTGTAATGCCTGTTCCCACCACCACCAAAGCCTCTCCGGCCCATCCGGTAATGACCCACTGATCATTTACCAACTTGATCTCTTGAATATGGATACCAGCCCGCTTCTCCCCATTCTTAAAAACAACTATCGCGTCTTGCGAATATGAATCGAATGTCCTTTGATCTTCAAAAGGAAAAGGGGGAACAACGACGCAGACGCCCACTTGAAATCCCCTTTTTACTCTTAATTCAATATCACTGCCATTAGCCAACTGATAAAAGAAATCACCAATAGGATCAATCATGGCCTCTTGCTGAATACTAATAGTTGGGTAGCCAAACCGGCACGTGAACTCAAGGGGGTAAATCCCTGAAATATTAACGATACAGTTTATATCAATATAGCCAACGTACTTTTCTTGTTTCAGAGTATCTGTCATTTTGCTGAGAGTAGAAAGGAAAATCTGATTTGGTTTACTCCAAAACATACTGGTACCCATCTCTCCAGTTGACGGACCGAAGTCTCCAGGAAACAATCGCTTATATTCAAAATTGACGTTTATCGGTTCAATAAACCTTTCACCGTTGAAGAAAGCTCCCACGGCTACCTCCACGCCGTTGACTCTCTTCTGCAGCTGGAATACTTTTACTTCCTCAAACCACACCCGCTTATACGATTCAAGGACTCGGATAACGTCATCGCCATCTTTTTCTTGCCCAACAAATAATAATCTTTTTATGTCTTGGGCTTGGCCGCTGGGTTTAACTACATATTGATCAGGGTGCTCCCGCACAAAAGCAATTGCCACGTCAAAATCAGTGAACTCCCAAAACGGAATCACCTTAACACCATATTTCTGTAATTCCCGTTGGCCGAATGACCGATCATCTTCAAGCCGATCGGTATACGCAGTACCACCGATCACTTTTTTGCCGCTATCGCGCAGCTTTTGTGCTAATGTGCCCTGGCCAGCTACCCAATCGAATACAATAACATCAGCCCAGTCAACTTCCGCCTCCCAATTGCGGGTTTTAGGCACAAATCCGTCAGCTACATCATCGTCTTCATTTTCCCCGGTATAATATTTAACCTCATTTCCTTCTTTTGATACCTGCCAGGCAATATCATTGATACTGGCCCACTTTGAAACAAACAAAAATTTATGAGCCATTTTTTTTTATGACAATCTCATAATCTCGAATCTCCGCGCTATCATTTGCGCTAAGAATTTCTTTCCAGTAGGACAACCATTGGTCCTGAAAATATATTATCTCCCGACGAGGATCATATTCATAACTATCCTTACTAGGCACCGAGTACACGTCGTCAAATACGATTGTTCTGCTTGAGACGCGATAAGCCTCTCGCATCGCTAGCTTAATATCAGCCAAGCTTGGCAAGTACGAAAAAGTTGTTAGAATGTAAACGAAGTCAAATTGTTTATCGGCGAAGGGTAAGTCTCTACAGTCAGCTAGCTGGACAAACGGAACATTCGCTCTACTAACCGCAAAAATACTGGCATCAACACCTTGTATGTCA
This sequence comes from uncultured Candidatus Saccharibacteria bacterium, assembly GCA_964434765.1. Taxonomy (GTDB): domain Bacteria; phylum Patescibacteriota; class Andersenbacteria; order UBA10190; family UBA10190; genus CAYSWF01. The sequence goes on along the minus strand of CAYSWF010000002.1, from coordinate 3,269 downwards.
TGATCTACTCGTGACCTGTGGTTAACTATGGCTTTGATTTTCTTCACCAAATTACCACACCCGCAGCCGACGTCTAAGAAGGAGTTAAACGCGTAACGATCCGTTAAATCGGTCGCATACTTTTCCCATTCATAAAATTTATCGTAGTCCGTATAAACCGCGCCAAAAAAATAATCCTCATCAAAAGTGTGATTAATCCTGACCATCTCTGCATCAAGAACATCTTTCATAATTGCTTTCAGTGCTAGTATCATAGCAACAGACGAGTGATAATAAAAGAACCAAAAAGATTTTGGGGCGGCATTAAATTTAAAATGGTCGACAGTTATTTGCCACTCGGCTTATAATTAGAAAGATGAAGAACGAGTATTTTTTAAAGAGCAATGATTGAACGGTGGGTTTTGGTGGGCGTTATTGTGGTAGCGCTTACGGTAGTGGTTTTGGTGGGTAATTTGACTGATCGGTCTGGAGAAACGGGTCAGTTTACGGTGGCGGCGACAATTTTTCCACTGGCTGACATGGTAAAGAATGTAACGGGCGAAGAGGTCAAAGTAGTGCAGGTAGTGCCGGCTGGCGCCTCGGAGCACTCGTATGCTCTCACCCCGCGACAAGTGGCGGAAGTGCAGGGGGCCAAAGTCATTTTTATTATTGGTCATGGTATGGATGATGCGATGGCAGAGGCGGTAGCGAAAGCTAGTGGCGCGCAGGTTGTGGCGGTTGATGAAGGCATGGAGCGGCGGGAGTTTGAGGGGGGGGGAGTGGATCCTCACTATTGGCTGACGGGGCCTAATGCCAAGAAGATAGCGGCTACGGTGGCTGCTCGTTTGCAGCAAATTGATCCGGATCGGGCCGGGCAGTATGAAGAAAACCTGGCTGGTTATTTGGGCCGTCTTGATTCCTTAGAAGCCGAACTGCAAGCAGTGGCCGGTGGCATAAAGCAGCGTAATTTTATAGCCATGCACGATGCCTGGTCGTATTTTGCCAAGCAGTACGGGTTGAACCTGGTGGCCACGTACGAGCCGGTGGAGGGGAAGCAGCCGTCGGTTAATGATCTTAAGCATTTGGGTGAACTTGTTAGCGAGTATGGTATTACCGTTTTTTATGCAGAGCCCCAGAAGAGTTCGTTGGCCGCGACGCGGTTCTTAGGAGATGAGTTTGGTCTACAGATTCGCGAGCTTGATCCGGTGGGCGGCGCGGGTGAAATAAATAGCTATATTGAGCTAATGTTGTATAACATGCGAACGCTGGCGGCGAACTGAATAGGCGCTGGGCTAATGCACAAGGATTTCCAATAATCGTATCAATGTGATACGATTATAGTGTCCTGATGATACGATAATGGTTGAATTATCCCAAAAACAGCAAAAAATCCTGTCCATAGTTATGGTTAGTGGAACTTTGTCATCTTCGGACGTGCATGCTGAAATGGCGCGGACGGGGGAAGACATCTCGCTGGTCACGGTAAAGAGGGCTCTGTCTAAAATGTCCGGCCAGGGGGTTTTGGCCGTGACCGGTTCGGGACGGGCCACGAGCTATGAGATAACTGCCTTGGGCAGGATATTCGCCGCGGTAGACGCGCATGAATATTGCGCGGTGGAGCCGGATAAACGTTATGGTCTGGACAGTTACAATTTTGTCTTGTTGCCCGCGTTGCCCATCGACATTTTTTCGGATGATGAGCTGCAGCGGCTGAATGACGCCACCGCCAAGTATGAACAGCGAACAGCAGATCTGCCGCCGGCTATTCAGAAGAAGGAGCTAGAGCGTCTGATTATTGAGCTCTCTTGGAAATCGTCCAAGATTGAAGGCAATACTTACACGCTGTTGGATACCGAGAAGCTTATTTTGGAGAATAAAGAAGCGCCTGGCCATGATAGAGAAGAAGCCAGAATGATTTTGAACCACAAAGAGGCTTTTAATTATGTTAGGACCAACGCGGCGCAGTTCAGGACGGTAACAAGAAAAAACCTGGAGGACTTACACGCTGTTTTGGTCAAAGATTTAAGCGTCGGTTTGGGTTTCAGGAAAAAACCGGTGGGCGTAGTCGGCTCAAAGTATCAACCGCTGGACAACATTTATCAAATTACCGAGGCTGTTGGGGCGCTGGCGGCCGCGGTCACACGCATGACCACGCCGTATGCTAAAGCACTGGTCGCTCTTTTAGGCATCGGTTACATCCAGCCGTTTGAGGATGGCAACAAGAGAACCAGCCGATTGATGGCCAACGCTCTGCTGTTGGCGAACGGCGCGGCGCCCTTGTCTTATCGCAGCGTCGACGAAAACGATTACCGGGAAGCCATGCTGGTCTTTTACGAATTAAACGCCATGGCGCCGTTTAAGAAAATATTCATTGATCAGTATAGCTTCGCGGCGCAAAACTACGCGGTTAAATAGGCGGATGAGCAAGTTGGTACAGAGATTCGCGGAGGACATAAAGGGGCAGCGGCTGTATAAGCAAGAAGGCGCGCTTTCTCTGTTGTGTCTTGTCCACTTTGCCAAGGGGTGGTTTAAGTCTTATGGGTATATCTCCAGGTATTATGATTTTGATTTTGGGGCATTTATTTCGGTTATAGAGGGAGTACTGGGAGCCGTTTTCTTCAGTCATGATGTTTACAGGAGAACCACCAAGGATGCTTATGACAGGTTTGTTTCCGCCGGCAGCGGCGAATTAAAAGAACTGCTTGGTTATGAAAAGTGCAAATCGAGCATCGCTGGTTTGTATGAAGAATACACGGCGGAGAGGTTACCGCGGCTTAAGCGTGAACAATTGTCGGAGGCGCTAGATAAAATTCTGGAGCAGATTCCCGCTGCTCTGGCTGCCACGGTATTTAGTGAATCACTGGATGAGGAATTAGTGAGCGAGCTTTATAAACAGGCGGGCGGAGAAGAGAAGCTGTTAACTGATTTTCGCCGGGTGGCTTCGCTGGTCAGTTTTGATTCTTACACCAGTCAGTTTGATCGGGCATTACTGGATTTCATACAAAATAAAAATGCGAGCGACGCCCAGTGGATTTTGTGTGACTATTACGTGGCACCGGCCTTAAGTGATGTTCCTAAATTACTAGATGATATTATCAAGCAGCGTGGGGGTAAGGCGGGCATTGCCAAAGATATGGATAGTTTGACTCGGGAGAGGGAAGTGAATAGGAAAGAAATTACTGCCTATAAAGAGAAATTATCTGGTAAGCGGCTGGGGCTGTTTGAATTTACGCAGCTCACTATGCAAGTGCGGGACGTGAGAAAAGAGTATTTTCAGAAGATGTTCACGG
>CAYSWF010000001.1:24611-26071 GCA_964434765.1 uncultured Candidatus Saccharibacteria bacterium | reverse complement strand
GTATGTCAATAAGGGAATGTTGCCGGTGGGGAGTAAGCCGGTAATCTCTCATCTTATTGATAAGGTGGGTAGAGAGGTGGAGGTAGTGGTGGCGCTGGGTTATCGGGGAGACATATTGAAAGAGTATATAGAAATGGCGCACCCGGACCGCCTAATCAGGTTTGTTGAGGTAGACAACATAGCCAGGCCGGGGGCGGGGCCTGGTTATTCTCTGTTACAGTGTCGAGAGCTACTGGAGTGTCCTTTTGTCTTAACAACGGTTGACACGATGGTGGTAGAGGAAATTCCCGCACCGAACGAGAACTGGCTAGGGGTGGCACCAGTGGTTAATACCCTGCCTTATAATTCTGTCCGGCTAAGACGGGATAGGCTGGTGGAAAATATGCAGGATAAAGTGAGTGTTGATAATACGCACGCTTTCATTGGTTTGGCTGGTATAAATAGCTGGCGGCTTTTCTGGGAAGCCTTGGCTGGCGACGAATCGCTAGTTAGTAGAGAACGGCAGCTGTCAAACGGTCTAAAAGCACTGGTGGAGGAAGGGACGGTGGGGGGGAAATTCACTTGGTTTGATACAGGGACGATAGAAAATTACGAGCGTACTTGTCGATATTTCACGCCAAGCAAGGATGATTTCAGTTTTGCCAAGACGGGAGAGCATATATATTTTGTCGGCGATCGGGTGATAAAGTTTTACAATCAAGCGGCGGTGGTGAAACAGCGGGTGGAGAGAGCGCATAAGTTAGCGAGTTTTGTGCCGCGTATTGAGCGCAGCAGCGATAATCTGTACATGTACCGTAAAGTGCCGGGCAAGACCCTGTACCAATCTCTGACGGAAAGGAAAGCGAGGGAGTTTTTCGATTGGCTGCAGGAAGGTTTGTGGCAGCCGATTGATTTGTCGTGGGAAGAGCAGGCGGCTTTTCAAGAGGCCAGTTATAGATTTTATCATGACAAAACCAGGGAGAGGGTAGAGCAGTATTTTGCTGTGGTGGGTGAAGAGGATGGGGTATACGAGGTTAATGACGTTGAAGTTCCCGCCTTGCGGGAACTTCTGGGGCGGGTGGATTGGCAGGAGTTAACACGCGGCATACCGTCGCCTTTCCACGGCGATTTGCAGTTTGACAACGTAATAGTGTCAGAGGAGGAGGGGCGCCCGTTCGTGTTAATAGACTGGCGGCAAGATTTTGGGGGGTTGATTGATTGGGGCGATCGCTATTATGACTTGGCAAAAATGTACGGGGGCATGTTGAATTCTTATGACGCCATCAAGAAGGGGCAGTTTAAATTTGAGCAAAAGAACCGGAAGATTACACTGGACGTGTCCTTAAGTTACACGCTAACGAGATGCAAGGACGCGTATGGGGAGTTTTTGGAGGAGAGGGGGTATGACGCGCGCCGGGTGCAGCTGCTGACGGCTTTGATATTTTTAAACATGTCGCCGCTGCATTTACCGCCATTTAACA
>CAYSWF010000001.1:24255-24601 GCA_964434765.1 uncultured Candidatus Saccharibacteria bacterium | reverse complement strand
GCGTGATGACAATTTCTAAAGATACGCAGTTGTGTATATCGGTGGCGCAGCATCCCAGTAATTTTGGTACGAGCCTGTTTAACGCCGGTTTTCAGCAGTTGGGCCTCGATTTTGTTTATAAAGCTTTGCGGGTGCGCCCGGGTGATTTAAAAGCGGCCATAGAAGGAATAAGGGTTCTCGGTATAAGAGGTTGTGGGGTATCGATGCCCTTTAAAGTAGAGGCGGCGCAGTATATGGATAGTCTGGATTCTCTAGCAGAAAGAATCGGGGCTATAAATACAATAGTAAACACGGCCGGCCGGCTTAAGGGATATAACACTGACTGCTGGGGAGCATGGCAGGTGCT
>CAYSWF010000001.1:23878-24245 GCA_964434765.1 uncultured Candidatus Saccharibacteria bacterium | reverse complement strand
TGACTTACGAAGATATCTTTAGATATGTCCGACAGGCGAAAATAAATTATTATTTGACGCATCCGGTGAATTTGATAAGATTGTTGATTAAAAATAAGAAGGTGGTTATGTTGGGAGCGGGCGGGGTGGCGCAGGCTATTGCCTGTGCCTTGGCGAAACTAGGGGTAAGCGACGTAACCGTGGCTAACCGGGAGCCGTTGCCGGGCAGATCTTTAGCGCGGAAGTGGGGTTTTGGCGGCTATTTACCGTGGAGCGAAAGAAACAGGGTGGAGGGTGATGTGTTAATTAACGCGACGCCGGTAGGCATGGCGCCGCGGCGCAACAGGTGTCCGCTGAAGTCTTGCGCAAAATGAAAAAGACGGCGGAA
>CAYSWF010000001.1:21283-23868 GCA_964434765.1 uncultured Candidatus Saccharibacteria bacterium | reverse complement strand
GTTGACCGGGTCGATACGGTCATGGATGTGGTGGTTAATCCTTTGGAGACACAGTTAGTAAAAGGGGCCAGGGATTTGAAGAAGCGGGTGATACCAGGGTACGAGATGAGCCTGCACCAGGCGGTGCGGCAGTTTGAGCTGTATACGGGCAGAAGGGCGCCGGTGAAAGTGATGAGAAAACAGATTTTAAACATGTGATATGTTTGATTTTAATTCACTGGAGCGTGAAATTTCGGAGCTGGAGATAAAGCGGGTGGGCGATGATCGCTTTATCACGGCTCACTACTACGTGCAGGCAGATTATCCTCTGATTGATGTGGCCAAGAAGGTGGCTTCGCATCAATCGACGGCCGCGGCGGTATACGGACGGGGAAGTCTACTGGAGCGCTGTTCGGCTAAAGTAAGCCAGGTAGAATATAGGAAAGGAGACAAGGAAGGATTGATATCCTTGTCATTTCCGGTGGAGTTGTTTGGGGAAAAGGTTTACGCGGGGGATATTTTGCACATAGTGAGCGGGGCGGTACAAAATGACGAATCTCAACACCGGGTTTTTTATCTCATTGATGTGGAGATACCGGAGGAGATATTGCGGACATTTCCCGGTCCGCGGTGGGGAACTGGTTTGTTTGCCAAGGAGAATGATTTCGCAGTTGGCACCATCATTAAGCCATGCTCGGGCATTGATCTGGACGATTATGACAGGATTGTACAGAACTTAGTGGCGGTTCCGGAGCTGCGGTTTATAAAAGAGGACGAAAACCTGTTTCCGTTATTTCGTCACTGTCCGCTTAAGGAGCGGGTGAAAATCGCAGCGCGGGCAATTGAACAATCGGAGCGAGTGGTATTGTTTGCGCCCCACATTAGCGCCAACCCGTTGGACTTCTTTGATAATTTAAAGGTGGTGGCCGCGGCGGGATTAAAAGCCGTCATGTTCAGTGAGACGTATTATGGAGGGTTGCTGCGGGCAGCGCGCGACTTTATTGCTCGACAAGGTTTAGATTTGGTCATATACGCGCATAATGGCGGTATTTGTACACGCACGACCAGCATCAACCGGGTGTTGTTAGACCGTTTGGCGCGGCTGGACGGGGCTGATTTGCGGCAGACGGCACCTTCGGGCGAAAACTGTTACTTAAGGCCGCTGGCGTGGCAGAGGGACCGGGTGGAAGAGGTGTTGACCCGGGAAGAGCCTCCTGGTATGGCCAAGACGGTGTGTGTGAGAGCGGGGGGTTTGGATCAGGGTAATCTGCTGCGCAATTTGCACGAGTGTGCGGATAAAAAAGGCAATTTCCTGTTTCTGATGGGCTCGGCTATTAATTCGATAAAAAATGACGAGGGTGAACATGACATCAGGGTGGCCATGGCTGCCATTAAGGAAATTTTTGCCATGTATGAAGAAGGTGTAAATATTCACGAAGTTGATGAGTTGTACGGGTATGCGGTGCGGCAGGGATTAGATAATTTAGTTAAGTGTCTGCGTCAACGTTACAATCATGAGAAACTTCGCGCATCGCGGGCTGTGGAAGAGGCCCACTGAACAGAATACGCTGGCGGCGCTGGAGGCGGCTTTGCAGTGACGTAGAAACTGACATCAGGTGGTGGCAGGAGAAATTCATTATTAAGCACGGCTACCCGGTCAGGGGTGAGAAACTGCCTAAATTAAGTGAAGTAGTTGAGTTGTTGAGTCGCTACCAGATGCAGCAAGCGGCGCTGCATTTTAAGTATGACGATTGGAAGGACGAGAAGTCGCTGGGTATTACTGAAGTGTTACAGCCGGTAAAGGATCAGGTGTTTTTATTTGATATGTCGTTGGATTACTGCCGGCAGGTGAGGGAGAGAGACCCGGGAATTAAGGTGGGAGTATCTGTCGGCGATAAGCATTACCATGACGCCTTTGTTAGTTTAGAGGCGGCGTTGGCAGCGGATATAGATATTATATGGGCTGACGAATGGAGACAGTTGTATACAAAAGAGATGGTGGAAGCCTGTCATGCGGGGGGGAAGCTAGTGCATTACATATCGCCTGATCTGGGAGCAGCAGTCGGGCATCCCCGGGCGGAAGTGGGATATGATAAGACTTGGCGTAATTTGTTGGCTTGGGGAGCCGATGGCATTTGTACGGATCGTAGCTTAGAATTGAAGGCATTATGCAGGTTGTGGTACCAGCCGCGGGCCGAGGCCGCCGCTTTGTAGAGCAGGGCTGGCAGGAGCCCAAGCCCCTGATCAAAGTGATGGGTAAGCCATTGATAAAGTGGTCGACTGACGGCTTGTTAGGCGCAGGGAACCTACGTTTTATTTTTTTAGTGCTGCAGGATCATATAGACAGCCATAATATAGACCGGGAATTGCGGTTGCTGTACCCGGGGGCGCAGGTGCTGCCGGTGGCAGGCGTCACGGAAGGGGCGGCCTGTACCGTGCTTCTGGCTAAGGATTATTTGGACATGGACGAAAGTATGATGATAGTTAATTGTGATAATTTGTTTATGGTAGACATAGGGGCGGCGGAGGAAAGCTTGGAGAAAGATGATAAGGGAATGATCTTTTATTTCGCGTCTAATAAGGAGCGGTGGAGCTACGTGGAAGCG
>CAYSWF010000001.1:21008-21273 GCA_964434765.1 uncultured Candidatus Saccharibacteria bacterium | reverse complement strand
GTGATTTCTGACAAAGCCACAGTGGGGGCATACTATTTTGCCAAAGCCAGATATTTTGTGGAGGCGGCCGAGCACATGATACAGCACGATATGCGCACCAAGGGAGAGTTTTATGTGTGCCCAGTTTACAACGTGATAATGGGGGGGGGCGGAAGAATTAAGACGTTTCCTTGTGATCTGCACTACAGCTTAGGTACGCCGGAAGAAGTAGCTAATTTTGAAGAACTGTTTGTCATTTTTTTAATTTTTTCTGCTAAATCTCCTA
>CAYSWF010000001.1:18021-20998 GCA_964434765.1 uncultured Candidatus Saccharibacteria bacterium | reverse complement strand
GTCGACTAGTTTCAGGGCAAGTTGGCAGCTTGTTGTATCTGACTATTTTATTAGGTATGATGTTTATTAATTATTGACCTACGTTAATTCATTAATTAGGAAAGACCGCTGTTATGGAGTTTTGTTTACCTACATTCCTTATAAAATGGCGCCGGAGCGCACCTGTTCAAGAGATAGACATGCCTGATTTAAGCATGGAAGAGTATTGTGCTATTCGCCTGCAACAATGGGCAAATCAGGCGAGGAAGCCGTATGGCCCGGTGAAAGGCGCGGCGGTAGTGGCTAATGATGAGGGGTGGCGGCAGTGGCAAGAATTCCAGATAGAGAGACCATTATTAAAATTTCTAGATGAAAAGTTATTAGCCAGGGAGCGTGTGCTGGATTTTGGGTGTGGTGTTGGCAGGGTAATGAAGCCTTTACAATCACATTATGGGCGAGTTGACGGGACGGACGTGGTGCCGGGCGTGTTGGGGGGCGCTGTAGATTATTGTGGCGCTGGTACTTCTAGAGTTGTAAGGGCAGAGGAACTGGCGAATTATGCGGATGATAGTAAATCTCTCTTATTTACTTCTAATGGGTATGATTTGGGGGCGGTACCGGATGCTTATTACGGGGCGCTCTTTTCGGTGGTGTGCATGATTCACGTGCTGCATCCGGAAGTCAGGGCTAATTTGTACCGTGAATTTGCGCGGGTACTGAAACCACAGGGCCGCTTTTGTGTGCACTATATTATTTCGTCTAGTGATAACTTTGCTGGGAGGGACGAGATCACGCTGGATCGGGGTGCCTTTGCCTTTCGTGATGTAAGGGAAATAATGCGTGAGTTTGCCGATGCTCCATTTGATATCGTGTCTATTGATAGTTATGAACCAATTGCGCTTGATAAAGCAGGAGGGGTTGAGGAAACTGTCTTTGTTAATCTTATGAAGTCCTAGGTGAAGGCGATCCGTTTGCGGGATTGGGGCAACATGAACAAAATATGGTCTCGGTTTAGACGGGGATTGAGTTATTATAGACGATCGTTTGGTTATATACGGCCAAACAGAAATTTGATTATTATAGCTTTGCCGGTAGCCATTATCTATAGTGTGATCAGCGCGGTGGCAGTATATTCTTTTCTACCAGTTTTTAACATTGTATTTCAGGAGAATGGAGCGGCTACCGTGGAGACGGTGGAGGAGGAAAATGTGCCCCAGGGCATAGATTACTGGAGAAACTGGTCGTTGGTGGCTGGGAAAATTGCCGCAAGTTCTTTAAGGAAGGTAGCAGGTGAGGGAGACACCATGGCTCAGCTGACGCGATTAATATTATTTATAGCCTCGTTGTCTGCGCTGGCCAGCCTGTTGATGTTAATGGTTAATTGGCTTTTCATTATAGTGCAGGCTGACGGCGTGCGTAACTTGAGTGAGGATTTATATAGCCGCTTAGGTTCGATGCCAATGTCATTTTTTGATGACGTGAAAGCAGGAGTAGTTATTTCAAGGTTGGGTAATGATATTGGAGGCACAGTAGCCATGGTAACGAGCAGCATATTAAGCCTATTGCTGAATATTTTTTTGGCGATAGCATTGTTTGTCATTTTGCTGGTGATAAACCTGAAGCTTGTTCTTTTTATAGTACCGGTATTATTACTGACGGGTCTGATGGTATTTATAATTGGTAGGTTGGTGCAGTTGATGCGCACGAAATTCTTATTGTTACAGGCTAACTTCACAGCAACATTGTTAGAGTTGTTGCATGGCATAAGGGTTATTAAAGCATTTGCGGCTGAAGATATCGAGAAGCGCAAATGGCGGAGTTTTGTTGATCGGGCTAGGGGTTTGGAAGTAGCTAGTAATGTTACCAAGGTTTTGCCAGTTAGCTTGTCAGAGATAGTGGCTGTGATTGTTGCGGGTGCCGTACTTTTTTTTGGAGGTAGGATGATAGTAGAGGGGTCATTGGTTGTATCTGAATTAATGCTTTTTTTTGTGGTGTTGGTCAGGTTTCAGAAGCCGGCGCAAGAATTGGTCATGGTCTGGATAAAAATTCAAGACGGCATGGCATATGCAGTGCGGGCGTTTGATTTGCTTGATTCACCGGTGGAGAAAGTCAAGAAAGGCAGGTCAGTTTATGGGCTGGAAAAGGCTATAGTGTTTGAAGATGTGTCTTTTGGTTATGGAGCAGACATGGTTGTACGGGGTGTGAATATGGAATTACCATTTGGCAGAGTTGTAGCGTTGGTGGGCCCAAGCGGATCTGGCAAGTCTTCTCTGGTGAGTTTGCTGTTGCGTTTTTATGATGTAGCAACTGGTACAATAACTCTAGACGGGCAAGATATTCGGGAGTTTGATCGCCGGAGTTATCGTTCTCTTTTTGGGGTGGTAGGACAGGAGACATTCTTATTTCATGACACAGTACGTAGTAATATAGTGTATGGTTTAGATAGACAAGTATCGGAAGAGGAAATGCGCCGTGCGGCGATAGTGGCCCAAGCACATGATTTTATTGACCGATTGCCTGCAGGTTATGACACGGTGGTAGGTGACCGGGGGGTGCGTTTGTCCGGCGGGCAGCGGCAGCGCATCGCCATCGCTAGGGCGATTATCAGAAGTCCGCAGGTGTTGGTTTTGGACGAGGCGACAAGTTCCCTGGATACCCAGTCAGAGCGAATGGTGCAAAAAGCTCTAGATGATTTGATTACTAGCCGGACCAGTTTAGTGGTTGCCCACCGGCTGTCCACGGTAGTGGCGGCTGACGTGATTTACGTCATGCACGAGGGCAAGATTGTCCAGCGGGGCAGGCATCAGCAGTTGATCAGTGAGGATGGCTTGTACCGACATTTGTGGGAATTGCAGTCCCAGAGTAGGGTATACTAAATTACAGACATGATCAAGCACTTTATTCTTGATGTAGACGGCGTTTTTACTACTGGTCAGTTTTTATATACCAGGGAAGGGAAGTTTGCCAAAGTGTTCGGGCCGCACGATGCCGATGGCAT
>CAYSWF010000001.1:13778-18011 GCA_964434765.1 uncultured Candidatus Saccharibacteria bacterium | reverse complement strand
AAGAAACGTATTCAAGACGACATGGGTATCAAGTTGACGGTGGTGACGGAGCAGGAGCGGCTCAAATTCTTTCAGGGTAATTATCAGTGGGCGGAGTGTATATATATGGGAGACGGACTGTTTGATGTGCCGGTGCTGGAGAGGGTGGCGTACGGTATCGCGCCGGCTAACGCAGTGCCGCAGGCAAAGGTGGCAGCCCAATATGTAACGCAGGCGCGCGGCGGTGAAGGAGCGGTGGCGGAAGCGTGCTGGCATGTGATGGAGAAGTTCTTTGGTGTGCCAGATGTGGCCAACATGATTTACGACAACCAGGCGCAGGTATGGAGGTAATAAGCCGTTTGGGCGTGGGGCCGATGAGCCGGCAGATTATTGAAGCGGTCTTTTCCTACGCGCAGGAGAGGGGTGTGCCGCTGATGTTGATAGCCTCAAAGAACCAGGTGGATTATGAACGAGGGTATGTTTTTCACACTGGGGAGTACCGTGAGTATCTGGATGGCATGAGAGCAAAATATCCGGCAGCCAAGGTGTATGTCTGTCGGGACCATTGCGGGCCGGGGCATAACAGTATCTTTGATCTGGCAGATACTTATCGCACTATTGAGGCTGACCTAGAAGGTAGTTTTGATCTTATTCATGTTGATTTTTGTTTTCTGCGAGGCAGTTATGAGGACATATTGAGTGAATCAAAAAAGGCGGTTGAGTATATTCAGCGTAAATCCCCCCGGACGCTTATTGAGGTTGGCACTGACGAGAACAACGGCGTGGGAGTGGAGGACGTGTTGCGGGCGGAGGAACAGATGGGATATTTTACCAGTTTTTGCCAGCCCCATTTTTTTGTCAGCCAAACAGGCAGTTTGATAAGGGAAATTGGCCAAGAGGGGATGTTCCATAGCGACCATGTCAGCAAGCTGCGCTTTTTGGCGGATAAGTACGGAGTAGGCCTAAAGGAACACAACGCTGATTATTTGTCGGCGGGTGAGATTAAAAGGCGGCGAGGCCTGGTGGACGCTGTGAATGTGGCGCCGCAGCTGGGTGTGCTGCAAACAAGACTGTCTCTGTACAAGGCCATGCTGTACGGGGTTGATCCGAGAGAGTTTCTGGATGTTGCCTATCGCAGTCGCAAGTGGGAGAAATGGCTGTCGCGCAGCGATGCCAATGATAAGTTTTTGTGCAGTATCATTGCGGGGCATTACAACTTTACGACGGATGCGTATCGCCGGCTGCACGAAGGACTGATGGCGTGTGAAGATTTTGATCAGACGGTGCGGCAAGAGATGGGTAGGGTTTTTGATTTGTATATATCTAACTTAGATAAATTGTCGGTTAAGCAGGAGCAACGGGCGCAGGCAGCTCATGTTTAATGACGCAATTCAAAGGATAATCCTTTGAATTGCTGCTAGAGGTGGTATAGGGCGCGAATTTTGGTGGTTTGGATTCTGGTTAGGAGGTTGGTGTGTTTGGGGTGATAAGTGCCTTGTTGAATATCTTGGTGGATTTTTTGGGCAAAATGTAGGTACTTACGAGCAACTTCAGTAATGGAAAACCGAGGCAGGTTAGTTTGGTAGGCAGCCAGGTTTTGGGCGACGAGGTTAATTTTGGGAATGATGTCGCTTTGGCTGCTGAACAGTTCGCCGCCCGCCAATCCGGCGGGCAGGCCCTTTCGAATCAGCTCGGGGTGCCCACCACTGTTTAAGGCGACGGCCGGCAGGCCGCATGATATGGCTTCAATTAATGCGTTGGAGCAGGGGTCGTTTTGGGAAGCGGTTATATAAATGTCGTGCTGGCGTAAGAGGCTTGCCAGCTTAGTGGAGAGGAGTGGCTTAACGTGTTTGATGTTTTTAAATTTGAGCGGTGAATTGCCGACGAAGGTCATGGAGTAGTGTGAGAAGTCTAGATGCTGGTTGAGGTATTGATAAATATCAAAGCCTTTGCGGATGTTAGGAGACCAGGAGGTGGCGATGATATTAATCCTCCCTAGCCCCCCTTTATCAAGGGGGGCATTAATTCCTGCAGGCTCTAACTCCTCCCCTGATCCCACTTCGCCAAGGCTTCGCGGGACAGGTAAGAGGAGGCGGGGAGGGGTTTCGTGGCTTTTACAATAAAAGATCTTTTGATCTGTCGCATTGTGAATAACGGTTTCGTAGGGGGCTTGGCTTTGTACAATTTTGTTGTTCTCGTTTTTTGACCAGTAGGATTGATAAATTATGCCGTCAGCGAATAGTTTTATGAACTTAAATAGCAGGCGATCTAGTTTGTCATCGCGGCCGCGGATAAGTGAAATAGGTCCGTCAATTCTGGCAATGATAATTTTGTCAGGATACCGTGACTTGATTTGGGGTACTTGCTTAAGGAGTGCCAATAGATGACCGGGGTTTAGGTTGGCTATCAGGGCTTCGGCCTCCACTGGTTCGTCTCGGTAGTTGCCTTGTTGGCGCAGCTTCTCGCGCAGGGCAAGCAGGAACTGGTTGGCGCCGCCCCAGGGGCTTTCTTTAAACGGAAATAGGATGTGCAGTCGCATATTCTTTGGCGATTTTTTTGAAAAAATTTTCGTATTGAGGGATGACATTTTGGCATTGAAGAGACATAACGTGGCGGTAATGTTCTTCCAGCACGTTGGGATATGGTTGGCTTAACATAGAGGCACACTGCTCGGCGCCGGCGAAAATTACTGACGGGGACAGTAGGTTGGCTACACCAACGCGAGTGGAAAATATTTTTGTTTTTGTGGCCATGGCTTCCAAGACAGCCTGCGGGCCACCTTCGTAGCGGGAGGTGACAAGATAGTAATCGAGAGTGTTATAAAGTTCGTTCATTGTTTGGTAGGGCACATGGCCGAAACTTTGGTAGGGTATAGACTTAGTGGCGAGGCGGTGTTCAACATATTGGCGGCGAGGGCCGGTAAGTATGACAAATATTTTATGGCGGTCAAAGCGCTCGAGGATATCACAGAATGTGTCTGGCCCCTTTTCAAGTTTTGGGGTGACGAGGTCTTGTTCGGTGTCCCGCTGAAAGCTGCCGATGAACATCTTGTCTCGGGGCAGCTTGAAGTTGGCTCGAACTTCTTGGCGTTGATCGGGTGGGAGCGGATAAAATTGCTTGGTGTCGATCCAGTAAGGCAGAACATGAATGGGTTTAGTGATGAATTTTTTGAAATAAGGGAGATTTATTAGAGAGAATGCTTGCCAGTAGTCGGTTAGGTTGTCGAGGAGACGAATAGTGGGTTGCCAGGCGGTTTTTTTAGCAGGAGTTAGGTGGGCAATGGTGGTAACGATGGGCTTGTTAGTGAGAGCTCTTTTGCGGCGGACAGTCAAGGGTAAAAATTTGTATATAGTTGGTGGCAAGGCGAGTAGGGAAGTGGGTGTTAAGTAGTATGACATGATCCAGATCAAATCCGCCTGGTCAGGAAGGCTAACAAATTGAATATCTGAATAATATTGGAACTGGCTAAGGGCCTGGCGAGGGTACCAGTTGCTGGCCAGATCAGCGAGGGTGAATATCTTCATAACAAACGTGATTGATTATCCGGTCGGCGGCATGTCCGTCGGTCGGACCAAGAAATGTTTTGAGGTAGCCTTGCTGCCCGGCCCGGTCAACTGAAAAGTCTGACAATTTGTGTCGTTTTAGGAAAGAAGGGAAGTGGCGATAGTTAAGCCATTGAGAAATTGCTGGGTTGTCGAAGATTCCCGATTGAAGAAAAGTAGTTCCTGGGGGGTCAGGGGCGTCATCCTGGCTGATATCAAGAGAGACGGTGTAGGTACCGCAGGCGGCAGCTTCCAGAACACTGGTGCTGTTGAAGATAATAACTAGATCAGATATTGAGATTAGTTCAAGCGCCGGATAGGGATACCAGGTTGTGCTGTCGGTGATAAAACGATCGGCGGCGTTTATAACGTACGGTGGCTCGTCGTGTTTAGCGCGGCTCTTAATGACCAGAGCGGCGTTTTGGCTCCGGCACCAATTTTTGAGATTGACGATAATGTCTTTTTGACGCGGCTTTTGCTTCAGGATGGCAAAGACGCGGTGAAACTGCCAGTAATAGGCGGCGCCGAGCAGCGAGTGCCAAACATTGGGTGACCCAAAAATAAATTCTTGCCAGAAGGTGTTGCCGATGTTAAGAGAAAGCAGGAGAACAACGCGCTGGTTGTTTGGCAGATGATATCTTTTCTTGATAGCGGCGCTGCGGCGCTTAATATCAGGCAGGCGGGCCAGCTGAGCGATAATCTGACGCAGCTT
>CAYSWF010000001.1:3290-13768 GCA_964434765.1 uncultured Candidatus Saccharibacteria bacterium | reverse complement strand
GCAGGGCGTCCAGCACGGGATTGCCGACAGCCACCATTTTTCCAGTCAACGCGGCGGGCTCAACGTCGGGGTGAACGGCGTGGTAAATATCAGCCATTTTGGGGCTGTAGATGAATATGGTGGCTACTTCTTTTAAGTACTCGGGCAGGATGTATAGGTAATCGGCCATAAACTGCAGGGCGCGCAGGCGGCAACCGGGCGGACGGGGGGGCACCTGGGACTCCCGACGGTAGCGGAGTATAAATAGGTCGGTTATGCCACTTTTAGCTAGAAGAGAGGTGGCTTCTTGGTTAGTGTGGTAAGGCAAGTACACGGTTCGTTCGCTGCCGGGGAAAAGCATATTATTCGGTACGGGCCGGTAGAGGGGAGTGCGCGGCCAGGAGTTTTCAGGGTCAGGTCCGCATAGGAGAAAGACAGGCAAGTTACGCTGAAGGGCGGCTATGATGACTGGGGCGTACGCTTTCAGTTCAGCGGAGCGGCTGACCAAAAAGGCAATGTTAGGCGGCATGGGCTGGGTCTGTTGTTTTGGTCAGCGATTTGATGACAGAAGGATCGGCTAGTGTGGTAGTGTCGCCAATGTCGCTGGGGTGGCCCGTGGCCACAGCGCGCAGGAGGCGGCGCATAATTTTTCCGGAACGAGTTTTGGGCAAGGCCGCCGTAAATTGGATGTGTTTGATTTTAGCGATGGGGCCAATGGCAGCTCGCACGTGTTCGTATAGTTTTTGTTGGAGTTTAGGCGATGGTTGGGCGTTATGGGCCAGGGTGACGAAAGCGTGCAAAGCTTGTCCGGTAATATCGTCGGGAACACCAACTACGGCGGCTTCCGTTACGCCGGGGTAGGAGGTTAGAGCGTGTTCGATTTCGGCGGAAGTGAAGCGATGAGCGGAAACATTAATGACGTCATCCAGCCGGCCGAGCAGCCAGAAGTCCCCGTCCCGGTCGACCCGTGCTCCGTCGCCGGTGTAATACAGCCCTGGGAATTGAGAAAAATAGTTTTTTTTGATCAACTTATTTTTATGATCGCCGAAGACGCCGCGTATCATGCCAGGCCAAGGTTTAGTGATGACTAGAGAGCCGGCTTTGTTGGTTTCGGATAGCGTACCATCGGCTTTGAGCACGGCTGGCGCTATACCGAAAAACGGTTTGGTGGCGGAACCTGGCTTGAGCGCCGTGGCGCCGGGAAGGGGAGCGATCATGATGCCGCCGGTCTCGGTTTGCCACCAAGTGTCAAGCACGGGGCAAACTTTCCGGCCGATGATGCGCCAGTACCATAGCCAAGCGCTGGGATTAATAGGCTCACCGACGGTGCCCAGTACTTTGAGTGAAGACAGATCATGTTGCTGGGGCCAAGCATCGCCCAGGCGCATAAGAGAGCGGATAGCGGTAGGGGCCGTGTAAAATATTGAGACTTTGTCTTGCTCAATGATTTGCCAAAAGCGGTTGGGGGCGGGGTGGGTGGGAGAGCCTTCAAACATGACGGTGGTAACACCGTTTGAGAGGGGGCCGTAGACAACGTAAGAATGGCCGGTAATCCAGCCCACGTCAGCGGTGCAATAGTGAATGTCGTCGAGTTGGACATCAAAAATATGTTTGAATGTTAGGTGGGCGTAGAGTAGATAGCCGGCAGTGGTGTGAAGAACACCTTTGGGCTGACCGGTGCTGCCGCTAGTGTATAAGATAAATAACGGGTCTTCCGATTCTTGGATGGCTGGTTGGCACTGGTCGTTAATGTCGGGCGCATTAATCTCATCGTGCCACCAAAAATCTCGGTCCTGTTTCATGGTGACTGGGCCGGGGCCACGCTTAACTACTATGACTTGTTTTACTGTTGAACATTCTTTTAAGGCTTTATCCAATGTTTTTTTGAGGGGGTTGGTTTTGCCAGCGTGGTAGGAAGCGTCGGCGGTGATGACCGTTTTAGACTGGCCATCTATAAGGCGCGAGTTTAGAGGGGTGGCGCTAAAGGCGGAAAAAACGACGGAGTGAATAGCGCCAATTCTACTGCAGGCCAGCATGGCTATAGCGGCTTCGGGGATCATGGGTAGATAGATAGTGACAACGTCGCCTTTTTTCACCCCGTGTTTTTTTAGGACATTAGCGAAGCGGCAGGTGGCTGTAAGTAGCTGGGAGTAAGATATAGTTTTGCGTTCCTGGCCGTCGTCACTGTGCCAGATGATGGCGGCTTTCCGGCCTTGGCCGCCGGCTACGTGCCGGTCGAGACAGTTAACCGAGACGTTAAGTCGTCCGCCGTCAAAGAATTTCACATAGGGCTCAGAGCGGGTGCCAATTTTAGAGAAGTCGTGCCACATAACTACTTGCCATTTTTTCATCCAGGTTAAATTAGCCGCGGCCTGCTTGGCCCAAAATTGCTCGGGTTGATCAATGGATTGTTGGTACAGTGCCTCGTAGTTGGTGGTAACTTTTGCCTGGGGCATATATGTTAATTAGATATGAAGATAGGGGCTATTGTCCAGTCGAGGATGGGCTCAAAGCGACTGCCGGAAAAGGCGTTGGTTGGGATAGCAGGCAAGCCTTTGCTGCAATATGTCTTAGAACGACTGGAGAGGTGTGAAATGCTTGAGGCTGTTGTCGTGGCGACATCTACCGCCCATGAGGATGACGCCATTGCTCGGTTTTGCCAAGGGCGGGGAATGGGGTGTTATCGTGGTCCACTTGATGATGTGGCCGGTAGGTTTGTGGGTGTGCTGGAGCGCAATGGTTGGGAGGCTTTTGTGCGCATATCAGGAGATAGTCCCCTGCTTGATCAGCGTTTAGTTGACCAGGGGGTAAAGTTATTTTGCGCGGGCGATTTTGATTTGGTGACAAACGTGTGGCCGAGAAGTTATCCTTACGGGCAGTCGGTGGAAGTGGTGGCGGCTGAAATATTCAAGCGGACGTACCAGAGAATGAAGGGAAGGGACGATCGCGAACAGGTGACGCGGTTTTTTTATCGGCAGGAGCGGGAGTTTGAGATTAGTAATTTCAAATCCGCGGTGAATTATGCTGGCTTACGGCTGGTAGTTGATACGGCGGAGGATCTAAAGAAGGTGGAAGCTCTAGTACAGCGTATGACAAGGTTGCACTGGAGGTACACGGTGGACGAGTTAGTGAAACTGGCAGCACCGATACGCATATGAAAAAACTCAAGGTGGGGGTGATTGGCCTGGGGGTGGGAGGTCGGCACGCCGCAGCCTACAAAAACCATCCTCAAGCCGAGGTAGCGGTGCTATGCGACTGGGATGGAGATAAATTAAGACAGGTGGCCTCTGTATACCCGAGAGCGAAGACGGCCATTGATGCCAGAGCGGTGATCGAAGATACTGATGTCGAAGCGGTGTCTATCGCCTCTTATGATTATTATCATGCCGAACAGGTAATAAGTGCGCTGCGGGCTGGCAAGCATGTGTTTGTAGAAAAACCGTTATGTTTGCACGAGAAAGAAGCCCGGCGCATAAAGCAGTTGCTGCTAACTAACCCCGGTTTGCGCTTGTCGTCACATTTTCCGCTAAGAAGGACACCAAGGTTTTCGAAGCTTAAAGAATGGGTGAAGGAGGGGAAGTTGGGCCGGGTGTATTATGCGGAGGCAGACTATAACTATGGGCGCTGGGAGAAGATTGTGTCTGGTTGGCGGGGAAAGTCTAAAAATTATTCGGTGGTATTGGGAGGAGGCGTGCATATGGTTGATCTTCTTTTGTGGTTGAGAGGAGAAAAGGTAGTGGAAGTCTTCGCTTACGGCAGTAACTTAGTAAGCCGGGAGGCCGGGTTTGCTTTTAACGACTGCGTGGTTAGTAATTTGAAGTTTGCGGACGGTACGTTAGCTAAGGTGACATGCAACTTTGCTTGTGTTCATCCGCATTATCATGCGGTGTCTTTGTACGGTACTAAAGCGACGTTTATTAATGGCAGGAGGCAGGCGGAGTTATTCACCGCGCGGGGGAAGGGGCCAAGAAAGATAAGGATTCCGTATCGGCAGGAGCGTCAAAGAGAATCGGCGTCGTTTATAGATAGCTTTGTGGAGTCAGTTGTAGGTAGGGGGGAGCTACTAGTTACGGAGCAGGAAATATTTGATGCCATGTCAGTGTGTTTTGCCATCGAGCGGGCCGTGGTCACCGGTAGACCGATGCCAGTGAAATATATATAGTGATTGCTATGACGGGAGAGCAGGCATTAGCCAAAGTGCGAGAAATAACTTTCGCGCGGCCGATGATAGGCGAGGAGGAAAGACAGGCGGTGGCCGAGGTCTTGGCAGGCTCGACGCTGGTGCAGGGGCCCAAGGCCGAGGAATTTGAGAGAGTTTTTTCCTCATTCACAGGAGCGCCGCAGGCGGTGGCGGTGTCTTCATGTACGGCAGCTATGTATTTGGCATATTTGCATTTTGGTGTGGGCAGGGGAGACGAGGTTATTGTGCCGGCGCAGACACATGTAGCTACGGCGCATGTCGTAGAGGCGTTAGGGGCTAAACCGGTATTTGTGGACGCGGAGAGCAGGACGGGCAATATTGATATTGATAAAATTGAAGCGGCCATAACTGATAAAACGAAAGCGGTAGCGGTGGTGCATTACTTGGGATTACCGGTGGACATGGAGCGGGTGGGGGCCATAGCGCGGCGGCATGATTTATTTGTGGTGGAGGACTGCGCGCTGGCTTTAGGCAGTTTTTACAAAGGAGTGCACGCTGGTTTATGGGGAGATGTCGGATGCTTTTCTTTTTATCCGGTCAAGCACATCACGACAGTCGAAGGAGGCATGCTAGTAGCAAAGCGCAGCGAATTGGCGGAGCGGGTGCGGCGGCAGAGGTCTTTTGGGGTGGACAAGACGCCAGCCGAGCGGGGTAGGCCGGGGCAGTATGACGTGACGGAGCTGGGTCTTAATTTTCGGCTCAATGAATTGCAGGCGGCATTGGGCATCGAGCAAATGAAGAAGCTGCCCGACTTTTTGAAACGGCGCATAGATAATATCAAGATATTACGAAAAGGACTGGAGGGCGTGGAGGGTCTTAGTCAATTGGCGGGTGGCGATAGCGAATATGTAAGTAGTGCTTACTGCCACGCGGTGTTGTTAGATGAGGAATTAGTGACTCGGAAGGGCGATATAGTGAGTTTTTTGGGAAAGCGTGGTGTGGGCACAAGCGTTTACTATCCAAGGCCGGTGCCACACCTGACGTATTATAAAAATAAGTATGGCTACGAGGCGAGCAGTTTCCCGGTGGCGGCCTCTATTAGTCGGCGGTCTATGGCTCTGCCGGTGGGGCCGCATTTGGCCGCAGATGATATGCGGTATATTGTAGAGACAGTTAAGGATGCAATCCGTCAAGGGTAGAAAAATTGTGTTGATTGGGGGGGCGGGGTTTATTGGTCACCACCTGGCCTTAGCGTTGGCGGAAGAAGGAGGGGAAGTATCGGTTATCGACAGTCTGCAGGTTAATAACTTGCTGACATTTTCGTCGGCGGATCATGAGGGATCCGGCCGGGAGTTGTATTTGAGTATGTTGAATAGGCGGTTGGAGCTTTTGCGGGAAGCAAGAGTGCCTCTTTATATTCAGGATGCGCGTGATTATCACTTGTTGTCTCGTCAACTAGGTGAGATTAAGCCGCAAGTGGTGGTACATTTGGCGGCAGTGGCTCATGCGGGTAAATCTAATAAAGATCCGTATAGCACGTTTGATCACAGTTTGCGCACTCTGGAGAACGCGCTTGATTATGCCAGAGGAGGCGGAGTGGAACAATTTATCTATTTCTCTTCCAGTATGGTGTATGGGGACTGGCCGGGGTCGATGGTTACAGAAGAGTCGCCCTGCGAGCCGTTGGGAATTTATGGGGCGCTTAAGTTTTCGGGCGAGAAGCTGGTCATGGCTTACCATCAAGTATTTGGTTTGCCTTATACTATTGTTCGGCCTTCGGCCCTGTACGGGCCGCGTTGCGTGAGTCGGCGGGTAGTACAGGTTTTTATCGAGAGCGCAGGGCGGGGAGAGGATATCGTTATTGAAGGCGATGGTTCTGATAAATTGGATTTTACGTATATTGATGATGTGGTGGGGGGAATGGTGCGCATTATGACGCGCGAGGGGGCGACTAATCAGATTTTTAATCTTACCTACGGTCGAGCGCGATCGATAGGCGAGCTGGGGGAGCTAGTTAAGGAGTATTTTGGTGGTATAAAGGTTGTGTATGTGCCTAAGGACAGACTGGTGCCGGAGCGGGGGACGTTGGATGTGGAAAAGGCCAGGCGTCTATTGGGTTATGAGCCGCAGTATTCATTGGAGGCGGGGCTAAAAGACTACATTGATTGGTATCAAGCAGTGGAGAGAAGGCAATATGAGCGGGCGGGTGCAGCAGGGTGAAACAGTTAGATTAGATAGTTTTGCCACTGGTGTCTTGGGATATCCGGTGTATGAGCTGGTGTCGGCAGAGGAGTGGCCGTTATTGCAAGAGCGGGCGCTAAAGAGACCGCTCCTGGCGTATGCCTTCGTTGCGGCGGGCGACAAAGAAAAATTAGCTTGGTTGTTAAAGCGAGGCTGGCAGTTGGTTGATACTAACGTGCAGATGGAGAAAACAACATCACGGCTGTATCAAAGCCAACCGGTAGGGACTATGTTTCGTTGGGCGCGGCCACCAGACGAAGACCGGGTGGCGGGAATAGCGAGGAACTCCTTTGCCGGCAGCCGTTGGCATCGTGATAGCAAGATTAGCAATGAGTTGGCCGATAAGATTAAGGAAGAGTGGGCGCGGAACTATTGGCGCGGCAGCAGAGGACAATACATGGTAGTGGCGGAAGAAGAAGGCTACGTGGTAGGTTTTAATCAATTGATTAAACGGGAGGACGGGGCGTTGGTGATTGATCTCATAGCCGTTGATGAGAGATACCGGGGTAAAGGGGTAGCGTCGGGTATGATAGCTTTTGCGGTGGCGAGTTGCGGGCCAATGACCAGGGTGGTAGTTGGCACGCAGCTTACTAATACAGCTAGTTTAAAGATGTATCAACGCAGCGGATTTTTGATCGTCGGCGCTACGCACGTCTTCCATCGTCATCTAGGGGGGGGATATGAAGATTGGTAATTTTGACACGGACGATAGGATTTTGTTAGTGGCGGAGATTGGGAATAATCATGAGGGTGATTTTGCGGTGGCGAAGAAAATGGTGAGAGTGGCGGCTGGCTGCAGGGTGGGAGCGGTGAAGTTTCAGGTGATGCGCGCTGAGCATTTTGTCAGTAGGTCGGACAGGGACAGGTTTGCTCGAGTTAAGTCGTTTGAATTAATGGACGATCAGTTTGGTGAATTGGCGGACCTGGCACGCGGGTTAGGTTTGCTGTTTCTGGCTACACCGTTTGACTTAGGCAGTGCGGCGGTGCTGGAAAGTATGGTGGATGCTTATAAGATAGCCTCGGGGGACAATAATTTTTACCCCTTGATTGAGCAGGTGGCCCGCACGGGAAAACCGATGATTATTTCTACGGGTATCAGTGATGGTAAACAGATCAAACGCGCAGTTGATCTGGTGCAATGTCAGTGGAACAAGATGGGCATGGCTGATCGGCAATTGGGGCTTCTGCATTGTGTCAGCAGCTATCCGGTGAAACCTGCGCAGGCGAATCTGCGATCAATCCCCTATCTAGTAAAGAATTTCCCCGGGGTGACGGTGGGATATTCCGATCACACGCAGGGCATAACAGCAGCCCTGGCGGCGGTGGCACTGGGGGCCCGGATGGTGGAGAAGCATTTTACGCTAGATAAGCATTATTCTGATTTTCGCGATCATCAGCTGTCGGCTGATCCGGCAGAAATGAAGGAGCTGGCTGGGCGCATAAGAGAGGAGGAGAAAATGCTGGGGGTTTACGGAAAGAGTGTGCAGCCTAGTGAATGGGAGATGGTGGGGGTGGCTCGCCGCTCTATCGTGGCGGCGCGTGACATGTTAAGGGGGCAGGTTATTACGGCTGGCGATCTGATTTGGATTCGGCCGGCGGGGGGTCTAGCGCCGGGCGAGGAGGACAAATTGGTGGGCAAAAGACTTAAACGGGCTGTTGTCTTTGGTGAACAGCTGCTGGCATCTGATGTGGAAGTAAAAGAGTGTGTTACAAAAGAAGTTTAGTTAGGAAAGATGTGTGGCATTGCGGGGTACATAGGTAAGGGGCGGGTAGGGCCGGAGCGGGCGGGACCGACGCTACAATTAATGAAAAATCGGGGGCCAGATAATCAGGCGTATCTGGCGGTTACGCGTGGTCTAATAAATATTGATTTTTTACATTCCAGACTATCCATTATTGATCTGGAGGAGCGGGCTAACCAGCCGTTCAGAATTGGGCACTGTACGCTTATATTTAACGGCGAAATTTATAACTATTTGGAACTTAGAAAGGAACTTAAAGAAGCGGGGGTAGTGTTCCGCACGAATTCTGATACGGAAGTGCTGCTGCAGGCATATTTGAGATGGGGCGAGGAGTGCGTGGATAGATTCGAAGGCATGTGGGCGTTTGCGTTGTACAATGGCAAAGAAAGAAAGTTGCTGTTGTCACGGGACAGATTTGCGGAGAAACCTCTTTACTACCTGGAGGCAGACAAAGGGATTTATTTTGGTTCGGAAGTAAAATTTATACAGGCTCTGATGGGAAGAGCACTCAAAATTAACCAAAGACAGATACGGCGGTATTTGGTGAACGGATACAAGTCTCTATATAAGACGCCGGAGACCTTCTATGAGGGCTTAAGGGAAGTGCCGTTTGCGACCAACGTGGTTGTGGATAGCGAGATGAAGGTAGAAGAAAGGCGGTATTGGCAGCCAAGGTATCGACCGTCCGATATGACGGAGGAGGAGGCGGTGGAGCGTACGCGGCAGGCTCTGTTAAATAGTATGAAGATACGTCTGCGGTCTGATGTGCCATTGGCATTTTGTTTGAGCGGAGGAGTTGATTCGGGAATGCTGGCTTCTGTGGCTGCTAAAGAATTGGGTCATGAGGTGGCAGCTTTTTCTATTGTCGACAGTGATAAGAGATATAACGAATACGATAATATTATGGCTACGGTCAAAGATATCGGCTGCGAGCACACCGTAGTTAATCTGAAGCCTGGTGGTCTGCTGGGGCAGTTAAAAGAATTGGTGGCTTATCACGATGCGCCGGTGGCTACCATTACCTACTTTGTGCATTCGTTTTTGTCGCGAGCGATGGCGGAGCAGGGATATAAAGTATCTTTCTCCGGTACGGCGGCGGATGAGCTTTTCACCGGTTATTACGATCACCACATGTGGTACTTGGCGGAAATGAAAGGGCAAAAGGGATTTAAGCGGCGGCTGAAGGAGTGGGAAGAGCAGGTGAAGCCACGCGTACGTAATCCTCTGTTGCAGGATGCGGGGCGGTACATTAATAATCCAGGGCGGCGAGATCATATTTTTCTGGACAGCGGTATATTTTCTTCATATTTGAATAAGGAGTGGCGAGAGGAATTTAGAGAGGAGAAGTATGAAGAGTCGGTGTTGCGTAATCGTATGCTCAATGAGTTGTTTCATGAGGCGACGCGCGTGATATTACACGAAGATGACTTGAATTCTATGCGGTACTCTATTGAAAACAGGAGCCCCTATCTTGATAAAAATTTGTTTGAGGTGGCTTACTCTATTCCCGCGCGGCATTTAATCAAGCATGGATACGCCAAATATATTTTGCGCCGGGCGGCAGCTGGTATCTTGAACGACCAAGTGTGCTGGGACCGGCAAAAGAAGGGTTTTAATGCCTCTATACATTCGATAGTTGATGTAAATAATGAGCAGGATAGAGATTATTTACTGTCAGACGGGCCAATCTTTGATTTAGTGAACAGAGAAAAAATCGCCGAGTTACTGGAGGAGAGAAACTTATCTAATAGTTTTAGCAAGTTTCTTTTTAACTTCATAAATGTCAAAATATTCTTAGAACCGAGCCATGAAATATTGCCAAAAGTGCATTCTGCCAAACACCAGGCCGCAGCTCACGCTTGAGGCATCTGGGGTATGCAACGCTTGCCGGGAAAGCGAGAAAAAAGCATATGTTGATTGGCGGCAGCGAGAGCGGGAATGGCAAGGGATAGTGAGTTGGGCAAAATCTAGGAGGGGCCGCTACGACTGCGTCATACCGGTAAGTGGGGGCAAGGACAGCACTTGGCAGGTGGTTAAGTGTTTAGAGTGGGGCTTAAGACCACTGGCAGTGACTTGGAAAACGCCGGCCAGGACAAAAGTGGGGGAGCAAAATCTTAATAATTTAATTGATTTGGGAGTGGACCATATCGATTGGCGGGTTAACCCTAAAGTGGAAGCTAGGTTTATGTTGAAGACTTTTGAGTTGGCAGGATCGCCGGCAGTGCCAATGCATTTAGCACTTTTTGGCATTCCCCTGACAGTAGCTGTGGATTTTGATATTCCATTAGTTGTTTGGGGAGAGAATTCAGCGGTTGAGTACGGGGGGGCGGACGGTGGCTTGAAAGGAGCGCAACTGAACAGTGCTTGGCTTAAAA
>CAYSWF010000001.1:2225-3280 GCA_964434765.1 uncultured Candidatus Saccharibacteria bacterium | reverse complement strand
GAAGTCCTTTGATATCTGGTAATTCAGCCGTGCGCCTACCATGGTCTTGCTTTGCAGACTGAACAGTGCCTGGCTTAAAAAATATGGTGTGTCGGGCGGTACGACAGCGGCCGACTGGGTGAGTGAAGACATAACAATTAGCGACTTGGCGTCTTATGGCGCACCAACCGACAAAGAGCTGGCGGACAAGGAGGTACAGGCTGTCTTCTTGGGCTACTATTTTCCGTGGGATCCGGAGCGCAGCCTAGTGGTATCTTTGGCGCATGGTTTCAAGGTGAGACGGCAGGGGCCAAAGGTGGGATATTATAACTATGCCGATATTGATGATGATTTTATATCCATTCACCACTATCTGAAATGGTACAAGTTTGGCTTTACCAGGCTGTTTGATAATTTGTCACTGGAAATAAGAGCGGGCCGGATGACGCGGGAGGAAGCTATAGCGGTTGTTAAAGAGCGAGGGGAAGAGGTACCGTACGCCGACATCGACAAGTTTTGTGAGTTTGTGTCTATATCCAGAAAAAAGTTTTTTGGTATAGCGGAGAGATGGCGAAACTTGGATATATGGGAAAGAGTAAGTGGTCGATGGGAAATTAGAGACTTCTTAATCAGGGATTGGGATTGGCATGAAGTACAACGAGAAAAAACCGCCGCGGGAGTTTGAGGCAGGGCCGCGCCGCATAACATTGCGGGATGGTGGATCGCTCGACTTAGATAGCGATGAGCAAGTAACGTTCCTGGCAGCGGACAAAAAGGAGTATGATGTAGTGCGTAAAGATTGGGGGTTTTATGCTACTCCTTCATTGAACAAAAGATTAGTGAAGTTTGGCTGGAGGCCAGCTCTAGTAGTCAGCAAGGAGGAAAAGTACTATTTAGTGCTGGTGGAAAAGGAAAAGGTAGGTAAATTTAAGAGATATTGTCAGGACGAAGGCTTAATTTATTATTGGCTAAGCAATGAGTCGCTCAAGGACATTGAGAGAGCCTTGGCGGGTTGAGGGGGTCTTTGGTGCCGAGAAGGTGTGTTATATCTGCGGGGCAGGGGAACTTGAGAGGGT
>CAYSWF010000001.1:1427-2215 GCA_964434765.1 uncultured Candidatus Saccharibacteria bacterium | reverse complement strand
AAATACTGGCGGGAGTATTGGCGGTGCGTGAGGTGTGGGCACTTCGTATCTCATCACCAGATGGATTTAAGCGGCTTATACAAAAAAGAATATGGAAGAGCGACTTATGGAAAGCGGATGAGGAAACGGTTCGAAGAAATAGTCGCCTTGCCGGCAGAGGAGTCGGACAATGCTGGCCGGGTAGCGAGGATTAATAGATTTACTGGGGGCAAGACGGTTTTGGACGTGGGGTCTGGCCTGTGTGTTTTTCTTTATGCTATGGAAAAATCTGATTGGCAGGGGACGGCGCTGGATCCTGATGAGGCGGCTTGCCGGCACGCGCGCGAGGTAGTTGGGGTTAAGGCGGTGTGTCGGGACTTTATGAAAGCCGAGCGGTTGGGAAGATATGATCTAGTAACGTTCAACAAGGTGTTAGAGCATGTAATGGATCCTGTGGTGATGTTAGCTAAGTCAAAAGAGTGCCTTAAAAAAGAGGGGGTAGTGTACGTAGAGGTACCGGATGGCGAGCGGGCAGCGCAAGACAGTGCCGGAGGGGAGCGCGAGGAATTTTTTGTTGAACACGAGCATGTGTTCAGCGCCGTATCACTGGCTTTATTGATAAGGCAGGCGGGGTTTTTCTTGAGGCTAATGGGGAGGCTGCGTGAGCCGAGTGGAAAGTATACGTTATGGGCGTTCGGGGGAAGGGCGGGCAACGCAGTAGATTTCTCCGAAACGGATGTATAGTTCGGATATCTCGAGGCCGGCGGCGGATAGTTCCTGGCGGAATGACTGTTCGGTGTATTCGGTAT
>CAYSWF010000001.1:0-1417 GCA_964434765.1 uncultured Candidatus Saccharibacteria bacterium | reverse complement strand
TAGGATCGAGGCGGTATTCAACGCCTAGTTCTTTTTTAAGAAGAGGCAGCCAATCGCGGTTGATCATAGGTACACGGATCAAAAACCTTTTGGCTACATGATTTAATCGTTGCAGAAAGTCGATCCTATTTTTAATGTGTTCGAGTGTGTTGCTTAAAATTATGACGTCGAATTTGCTTTTAAAGGCGTAAGTGGTGGCGTCACCGAGAAGGTATGAGAGATTGGGGCGGCCGTATTTTTGTTTGGCGGTGTCCAGATGTTGTTCTTTAATATCTATGCCGATAACCTGTCGCGCTTTCTGGGCGACATCATAAGCCAGCAGGCCGAGGCCGCAGCCCACGTCGAGTACCGTGTCGCGGCTGTTAATATTATCTAAAAAGAATTGGTGATATTGAGTTAATCGGTGCTTGGGGTGGATGTCTTGTTCGAGTGCGAAAAAGGTGATCCAGCGGCGCAGAGAGTTGTCGAGGCGTAAGAGTGATTTAAGAATTATGTTTCTCATTGCTTTTGTAATACTTGCAGCATAACGTGGCCGCTTAAGGAAGCAGTGGCTTCGGTAATGCCGCTGCGCAAGTAGCGGATGACAGGCGCCGGGCTGGAATTGATTTTTCTAAGCAGGGGGCGGATAGCGCTGACTTCGTCTTTTAGTCCTTTAAAGCCGTCCAGTTGGCGTTGGTACTTCAAGATAAACCCAAGTTTAGTAAGATCCTGGCTGACAGCGTTTTTATTGAGGGCAAATTGATAGAAGTTATTTGGTTTGTTGACGGAAGGCTTGAGGGTGGGGTAAAAGCCAAGGGAGATTTTGATTTTACGCAAGAGTGACAGGTGGGGATAGGTGATAAATAAATACCCGCCTGGCTTGATGACGCGGTGCATTTCGCGGGCAATGTCTTGATAGCCGTGGTAGGAATGTTCAATCACGCCCAGCGACCAGTAGCCGTCGAAATAGTTGTCGGGGAATTTAAGTTGGGTAACATTGCCGTAAGAAATTTGAAGATCCGGCATAGCTTGGTTGATACTTTGTACAGTGTGTTTGGCGAAGTCTACGCCATAAGCGTTGTAGCCTGTTTGTGACAAGGCGTACACCACCTGGCCGCGGCCGCAGCCTCCGTCCAGGACTTTTGTGGAAGGAGCGGGGGTAAGAAAACGTTTCGTTACGCGGGCGCAGTAATTGTTCTCGGAGTCTTGTTTGATGGCTTGTTCTAGATCGGGTGTTTGCCAGTGGTCATCCCAAAAAGACGAATCAGCAGCCTGGGACAGGAAAATAAGTCTATGATTAGCGCGGTCGTAATACTTCTTCATAGTGGGCTGACATATCTTCGGCATTGAATTGGCTTTGGGCCCGGCTTACGGCTCCGGGGCGGTAGGCGGGCAGGCGATGGGTGGCCTTGAGGATGGCAGCGGCGAATTTTTGGTA